>NZ_NKUH01000134.1:0-14797 GCF_009192895.1 Xanthomonas sp. LMG 12460
TAGGTCTCGTCGTGCTTGGCCAGCACGTCCTCGGCGACGAACACGCCGTCGTGCATGCTGCCGGTGGCCACCACCGCCTGGCCCTCGCGGAACAGGTCGGGCAGGATCCGGTCGTAGCGCACGGTCAGTTGCGCATCGCCGTCGGTGACCCGGAAGTGCGATTGCAGCGAACCGGGTGCGCGCTGGAACGAGCCCTTCTCGACCATGCCGCCGAGGCGGAAGCGCGCGTGCGCGCCGGTCTTGCCGGCCAGCACTTCGGCCGGGGTGTACAGGTAGGCGGCATTGCGCTGCAGTGCCATCGCCACCAGGGTGGTGGTCAGGCCGGCGGCCAGCACCAGCAGCATCAGCCACAGCAGGCGGCGCTTGCGCTGCGGGTTCATCGGCTCAGCTCCAGCGGCGGCGCCGGTTCGGCCTTGGCCTGGCGCTTGCGTTGCGCGCGCAGCCGTGCCGCCCGCAGGGCGTTGCGCACCTGCAGCCGCGCCAGCACGAAATCGGCCAGCAGCACCCCGGCGAACACCGCATAGGCACCGACCACATACGGCAGGTAGTTCATCCGCGTGCCTCCGCCAGTTGCGTCACCCAGTCCTTGCCGGCCTCGCGGCGCAGGTTGTCGGCGCGCGCGCGCGCCAGCAGTGAGCCGGCGAACCAGAACTTGGTCGCGGCCACCATCAGCCACAGCGGCGGCAGCATGCTCGGGTCCATGCTGGACTGGCCGAACAGGCGGATGGTCTGGCCCTGGTGCAGCGAGTTCCACCACACCACCGAATAGCGGATCACCGGCAGCAGCACCACGCCGACGATGGCCAGCAGCCCGGCCGCGCGTGCGGCGGTGCGCCGGTCCTCGATCGCCAGGTACAGGCCCATCACGCCGATGTACAGGAACAGCAGGATCAGCTCGGTGGTCAGGCGCGGGTCCCAGTCCCACCAGGCGCCCCACATCGGCTTGCCCCAGATGCTGCCGGTCAGCAGGGTGATCAGGGTGAAGGCGGCGCCGATCGGCGCGCAGGCCATCGCCAGGATCTCGCACAGCTTGATCCGCCAGACCTGGGCGATGGCCGCGTACACGGCCATCAGGCCGAACACGAACAGGCTCATCCAGGCGCTGGGTACATGGATGTAGAGGATGCGGAAGGCATCGCTCTGCAGGCGGTCGGCCGGGACCACGAACAGGGCCTGCCAGATGCCCACGCCGGCCAGCAGCAGCGCCGCCAGGTAGCACCACGGCGTCCAGCGCGCAGCGAAGCGATCGAAGGTCGGCGGCGAACCGAGTTGGTGGAACCAGCGGACGAGAGAGGCCATGCGGACGATTCTAGCTGGCGGAAGGCGGGCTTCGATGCGACAACATTCGATGCGACAACGACGGAACGGCGAGGGAACACTGCGCTTGCATGGTACGGCCGCCGCCGCGCCCGCGCTGCGCCAACGGCTCAGCTCAGCGAGATGCGGATCGCCGCGGCCGCCGCCAACGGCGCCAGCACCAGGCCCGCGACCAGGCCCGCGGCCAGCAACAGCAGGCCGCCGGCCGGATCCAGGCCCTGCGCCGCCGCCGCCACGCTGCCGGCGCCGAACACCAGCACCGGCACGTACAGCGGCAGGGCCAGCAGCGCGACCAGGATGCCGGCGCGCTTCATGCCCACCGTCAGCGCCGCGACCACCGCGCCGAGCAGGCTCAGCAGCGGGGTCCCCAGCGCCAACGATGCCAGCAGCACCGGCATGCGGTCATGTGGCAGGTGCAGCAATTCGCCGAGCAGCGGGGCGGCCACGATCAGCGGCAAGGCGGTGGTGACCCAGTGCAGCAGCACCCGCACCAGCACCAGCCAGGCCAGCGGCACCGGCGCCAGCAGCCATTGCTCCAGCGAGCCGTCCTCGGCATCGCTGCGGAACAGACTGTCCAGCGCCAGCAGGCCGGCCAGCAGCACCGCCAGCCATAGCGCGGCGCCGGCCACCTCGCCGAGCAGGCGCGGCTGGTTGCCCAGCGCCAGCGCGAACAGGGCCACGATCAGCAGGGCGAACAGCGCCGGCTGCAGTGCGTCGCCGCGGCGCCGCCACAGCAGGCGCAGGTCGCGCAGCAGCAGCGCCCGGGTAGCCTGCCACAGCGAAGGAACGGGCGTGGCCAGGCTCATGCGGCGACTCCGCTCAAGGTCAGCATGCGGGTGCGCACGGGGGGGGCGGCATAGGCGCCATGGGTGGTGACCAGGGCCGCGCCGCCGCTGCGCAGGTGCGCGGCGATCATGCGGTTGACCAGGGTGATGCCGTCCAGGTCGAGGTTGGCGTAGGGCTCGTCGAGCAGCCACAGCGGCGCCGGCGACAGCCACATCCGCGCCAGCGCCAGGCGCTTCTTCTGCCCGGCCGACAGCTGCCTTACCAGGGTGTCCTCGTAGCCGGCCAGGCCGACGATGGCCAGCGCGCTGCCGGGCATCTGCTTGGCCCGGCGCCCCTGCAGGCCGCACAGGTAGTGCAGGTTCTCCAGGGTGCTCAGATCGGCCTTCAGCGCGCCCAGGTGGCCCAGGTAGGCCATGAAGCGGGCGCGGTCGCCGCGCCGCACCGGGTGGCCGTCGATCTCGATGCGCCCGGCCTCGGCGCGCAGCAGGCCGACCAGCACCCGCAGCAGGGTGGTCTTGCCGGCGCCGTTGTCGCCCTGCACCAGCAGCGCCTCGCCGGCATCCAGGTGGAAGTCCAGCGGACCGAACACCGCGGCGTCGTCCCGGGCGAACGTGAGCCCGTGCGCGGCCAGTAGCGGTGGGGCGGTGTACAGCGGATCGGTCATCGGCGAAGGCCGCGGCGGATGGCGCGGCGGCGGGCGGCAAGGGAAGGCGCGCATTGTATCGGCATGCGGGCGTCCGGCGGATGCCGGCGTCGGCCACACGCGGCGATGCGCATGCGCTGCGTCAGTGGAGCGGCGGCGTGTAGGGCGCATCGCCGGCAAGCGGCTTTGCGTACACTCGGCGTTTTCCCGCTGCCCGCAGATCCCCCGCATGCATCCGCAGACCAAGCTGCCCAAGGTGGGCACCACCATCTTCACCGTGATGTCGCAACTGGCCGCCGAGCACGGCGCGGTCAACCTGGGCCAGGGCTTTCCCGATTTCCCGGTGCCGCCGCGGCTGATCGAGGCGCTGGACCGGGCGATGCGCGACGGCCACAACCAGTACCCGCCGATGACCGGCGTGCCGGCGCTGCGCCAGGCGATCGCCGAGAAGGCGCTGCGTTGCTATGGCGCCCAGGTCGATGCCGACACCGAGGTCACCGTCACCAGCGGCGCCACCGAAGCGCTGTTCAACGCCATCCACGCCGTGGTGCGCCCGGGCGAGGAGGTGATCGTGCTGGACCCGGCCTACGACAGCTACGAGCCGGCGATCGACCTGGCCGGCGCGCGTGCGGTGCACGTGCCGCTGGACCCGCAGACGTTCGCGGTGGACTGGGAGCGGGTGCGCGCGGCGATCACCCCGCGCACCCGCCTGCTGATGCTCAACAGCCCGCACAACCCGTCCGGGGCGATGTTCGGTGCCGACGACCTGCAGGCGGTGGCCGAGCTGCTGCGCGGCAGCGACATCTTCCTGATCTCCGACGAGGTCTACGAGCACATCGTGTTCGACGGCCGCCGCCACGAGTCGGTGCTGCGCTGGCCGGAACTGCGCGAGCGCGCCTTCGTCGTCTCCAGCTTCGGCAAGACCTATCACTGCACCGGCTGGAAGATCGGCTACGCGATCGCGCCGCCGGCGCTCAGCGCCGAGTTCCGCAAGGTCCACCAGTACAACACCTTCGCCAGCTTCGGCCCGGCCCAGCACGCCTTCGCCGCGATGATTCGCGAGGAGCCCGAGCACGACGAACAGCTCGGCGCGTTCTACCAAGCCAAGCGCGATCGCTTCCGCGAACAATTGCTGGGCACCCGGCTGAAGCCGCTGCCGGTGCCGGGCGGCTACTTCCAGCTGGTGGACTATTCGGCGGTCAGCGACCTGCCCGACACCGAGTTCGTGAAGTGGCTGACCATCGAGAAGGGCGTGGCGGCGATCCCGCTGTCGCCGTTTTACCAGGACCCGCCGCCCGCCCAGCGCCTTGCCAGGCTGTGCTTCGCCAAGAACGAGGCGACGCTGGATGCGGCGATCGAGCGCTTGCGCGCGCTGTAGCGCTTAAGTGCCGGGATTGGAGATTTGGGAATGGGGAATGGTGAAATCTCGCCGATGCGCTTAGCCTTTACCCATTCCCTATTCCCCTTTCCCGATTCCCTGCTATGAACGATCTGAGGATTTCGTTGGTCCAGGGCGATACCCGCTGGCACGATCCGGCTGGCAACCGCGCGTATTACGCCGAACTGCTGGCGCCGCTGGCCGGCGTCACCGACCTGGTGATCCTGCCGGAGACCTTCACCAGCGGCTTCTCCAACGATGCGCTGGCGCAGGCCGAGGACATGGACGGGCCGACCGTGGCCTGGATCCGCGAGCAGGCGGCACGGCTGGGCGCGGCGGTGACCGGCAGCGTACAGTTGCGCGTGCCCGGCGCCGATGGCGAGGCCAAGGTATTCAACCGCCTGCTGTGGGCCACGCCGGACGGCGTGTTGCAGCATTACGACAAGCGTCATCTGTTCCGCTACGGCAACGAACACCTGCGCTACGCCGCCGGGCACGAACGCCTGTGCGTGGAGTGGAAGGGCTGGCGGATCAATCCGCAGGTCTGCTACGACCTGCGCTTCCCGGTGTTCTGCCGCAACCGCTACGACGTCGAGCGCCCGGGTCAGCTGGATTTCGATCTGCAGCTGTTCGTCGCCAACTGGCCGTCGGCGCGCGCCTACGCCTGGCGTACGCTGCTGCGCGCGCGCGCGATCGAGAACCTGTGCTTCGTGGCCGCGGTCAACCGCGTCGGCGTGGACGGCAACGACCTGCACTATGCCGGCGACAGCGCGGTGATCGATTTCCTCGGCCAGCCGCAACTGGAGATCCGCGAGCGCGAACAGGTCGCCACCACCACGATCTCCGCCGCCGCGCTGGCCGCGCATCGCGCGCGCTTCCCGGCCATGCTCGATGCGGATGCCTTCAGTCTGGACGACTAGCCTGCGGCTCCAGTGACGCCGGAAACCTCATCGTGCTATTTCCGAAGACGCCTGTCGTAGGAGCCGCTTCAGCCGCGACGGGCTTTCCCGGTAACCCCTGGCGCGGCGGATTTCGAAAGCGCGGCAATAGCCCCTCCCGCAGCATGTTGCGGCAAGCGTGGCGGGTGCACTGTGGGAGGGACTTCAGTCCCGACGCATTACGCCATCAGCAAGTGCTTCGCACGTCGCCGCTGCATGCGCGTTGACGCCTACAATGCATCGAGGCAGTCAGGCCAAGCCGGCGCAGACGAGTGCTGGAGATGTTTGGCGCGGGCCTCGCCTCCTGCCTGTACGGGGCCGACCGCGCCCGCCGCGATTGGAAATGCCTGCTGAACGCACGCGCGACGCTCCCGCAACCTTGTCGCGGCCGCGACAAACCCATTGCTACCCTCGCGCCTTGTCCACCCACCTGGAATGCCCACATGATCAAGTCGCTCTCTCTGCTCGCACTGCTGGGTGCGGCCGCGCTCGCGCCGCAGGCTCAGGCCGCCGGCAACATCGATTGCAAGCTGTCCTTCAACCTGTCCGGCTGGTCGGTGTTCTACAAGACCGCCAAGGGCACCGGCACCATCACCTGCAACGACGGCGCGGTGATCCCGGTCAAGATCAGCAGCAAGGGAGGTGGCCTGACGGTCGGAAAGTCGAAGATCGTCGGTGGCCGCGGCACCTTCACCGGCGCCTATAGCCTCAACGATCTGTTCGGCACCTATGCCGCCGCCGAAGCGCATGCCGGCGTGGTCAAGTCCAGCACCGCGCAGGTCGTCACCAAGGGCGATATCTCGCTGGCCCTGGCCGGCACCGGCGAGGGCGTCGATCTGGGCGTCAACGTGGGCAACTTCGTGATCGAGCGCCGCAAGTAAGGCTTGCTCTGTGCCCGCCCCGCCCGCAGCCGCGCGCGGGGCCGGCGCTGTTTTATCCGGCGGTCACGACGATCGACGCGAGGCTGGCCAGGGCGAGGGTGAGCAGGAGGAGGTTTTTGCGTGACATGCGGAGTTTTCGGCAGGGATGAAGTTTTTTGCTTGGGCGATGCGCTGCTCGAGATGGCAAGCGTCAGATAGCGGCCGCAGCGGCAGGTTGGATGCGTTGTCCGAACACGGTGTGCGAGGATGCCAGGGCCATGAATTCCTCCACGGGTAATGGCCGGCTGAAATGGTAGCCTTGACCGATGTCGCATCTGATGCTGCGCATGCGCGCCGCGTCCTCTTCGGTTTCGATGCCCTCGGCGACCACGCGCATTCCCATGCCGTGCGCCAGCCGAACGATGCCCTCCAGCGTTTCGAACACATGCGTGGTCAGCCGCGAGCGCCGGACCATCTGATGGTCGATCTTCAGGATGTTGAAAGGCGCCATGCACAGACGGTGGATCGAAGATCCCCCGGTGCCGAAATCGTCGATGGCGCAATCGATTCCATTGAGTCGCCAGTGGGCCACGGCGCCGGCGATGTGGCGGTCGCAGTGATCCATTCCGTCCTCGGTCACCTCGATGGCGAAATGGTGGGGGACGCCTCCCGAACGAATCAAGCGTTGGACGATGCAGTCCGCCCAGCTCGCCGAGACGAGACGGGTGGCGGATACGTTGATCGACAGTTTCAGCGTTGATGGCAAGGACAGCGAGCTGCTGACGCTGGCCACCGTGTCGATCAACTGGCCGATCAACTCCTCCCCCAGGTCGCATTCCTCCAGGAGAGAGAGGAAATGGTTCGGGCCGAGCACGCCCAATGTCGGGTGCTGCCATCGCACCAGCGCTTCTGCGCCCGCCATGGCGCCGGTGGTGAGGCAGTAACTCGGCTGCAGGAAGGCGGAAATCTCTCCAGTGCGGTAGGCGGCGTGGACATCGTCGGCGGTGATGCGCTGAGCGGTATTCTCGATGAGCTGGCCATCGTTATCGATGGTCGTCGGCGGGTTTGCGCGGTACAGCATGTCGGTGAAGTCGAACAGCCGCAGCGCCTCTCCGGCGAAGACCAATTGCATCAGCCCGCCGTCGCGTTGCTGCGCATATTCATGGATTGCGCTCTGGAAGCGCATGTCCGTCACTCCACCGACGATGACATGTCCGCTGAAATGGGTGTCGGCCAGGGCATCGATCAATTGCAGGGCCGATGCGCCCTGCAAGCGCGCCGACGTCACCACCAGGTCGATCGGCGTGGTGCGCATCCGTTCGAGCAGTTGGTCGTTGTTGCTTGCGCTATGGACCTTTGCCACGCCCAGCCGTTGCAGCAGCTTGCCGACGTAGGAACTCCGCAGTTCGCTGTCGTATGCGATCAAGGCATTGCGGATGTTGAAGAACGGAACATGTGCGCTTTTGTTCATGAGAGCCTCATCGGTGGCGTGTGGGCGGCAACGCGGGAACCCGACTCTTGCCGAGAATCTCAGCTTGTCTGCAGATCGCGGCGGCGGTAATGGCGCGTGCCTTAAGCGCGGATGGGCGCGCGCCCAAAGACGCAAGTGCGCGCGATGGGGCATGCGGCAAGGCGTGGACGCGAGCCGGACAGCGCCGAAAGGCCGAATTTTTGCTGCGTTGGCGAGCGAGATGGCGCTGAGCTATCCTGCGGCCATTCGCCTGCCCGCGGCGTCGCAGGGCGTTCCGAGAGCCGAGATGCCGCAAAAATTACTTGCCAGAACTGGACGACACTACCGGCGCATCCTCTACGGGTCGGCGACCGCGCTTTCGCTGTCCATCGTCACCGCTGCCTGGCTGTTTTGCAGCGGTATCATCAATCAGTATCGCGAAAAGCAAGTCGCGCAGTTCGTCAAGGACAGCGAGGAAGTGCAGACTCAGGTGGATCAGTTGTCGGCGCGGCTGATCCAGTTCGCCGATGTCTACGAAGGCGTATGGAATCTACGGCAGAACGATACCGTCCCCGTGCAGCGCTATGCGCGCAAGTTGGCCGACGGACACGGCTTCGCCCAGACCACGGACGACCTGACCGCGACCCCTTTTACGCTGGTGAGCGTGTTGACCGGTGCGGGCGATACCGAGCGGCTGGCAACGGCGATGCGGGTGGTCCGCGATATCTCTGCGGCACCTTCCATCGACGCCAGAAAGGCCGGCGTGACTCTGGAGGGGTTCCTGTATGCGCCCGACGGCAGTTTTCTGGCCGCGTCTCCCGTGCTGGGCACGGCAGCGTTGGACAGTGCGCGCCGCCAGGGCGCCGATGCCTTCATTCGCCAGCGCATCGCCGCGGTGGAGCGCCTTGTGGCGTCGACGCCGACGCAAGTCCTGCGCAAATACAGATTGTTGTGGCGCCCAGCCGATGCCAGCGACGGGCAAACTTCCGTGTCGCAACTCATCGTGCCGATGTTCCACGATGGCAAGCGGGTCTTCACTATCGCGTTGTCGCTGCCGGATCGGCAGTTCATGCAGTTCTTCCTGCGCAGGGAAGTCCGGCGCCCGGGGTTCTTCCTGCTGAACAAGGAGGGTCAGCTGAACCTCCGCGATCCTCCGCAAGATCCGGACCAGGCGGCGTTGCTGGCTCGGGTTCTTGCACAAGCGGCGCAGTTCCGCGGAGTTTCCGGCGAGCCGATCACCCTGTACCGGAACGACATTTTCCTGGTGGCCCAGCGCATCGGTGGTCCGGACTGGATCGCGGTCTACGCCTATACCTGGAGCGACGTGCTGGCGAATCTTCAGTACGAATTCTTCACCGGCGCGCTTGTGTGCCTGCTGGCGCTCGTCCTGATGTGGGTAACCGTCATCTATTTCGATCTCAGGGTGACCAGGCCGCTGCTCAGCAGCGCCGAAAAGCTGATCGAGGCCGAACACTTCAGCAAGGCGATCATCGACACCTTGCCGATCGGCATCGGCATTTACGCGCCGGGGACCGAGTCGGTGATGCTGGAGAACGGCGTTGCCAAACGCATGCTTGGCGACCGCAGCGAGGACTTCTACCGACACGTCATGCGCGAGCGCAGCGCGCAATCGGTGCCCGGCGCGCAGCATTCGTTCATCGAGGTGCAGTGGGACATCGCCGAGGGTCAGAGCAGCTACATCGGCGTGGCGTCGTCGCAGACCCGCTTCGACGGCCGTTCGGTGGTGTTGCTGGGGCTGGTCGACATCAACGAGCGCAAAGCCAACGAAATGCTGTTGATAGAAGCCAAGCAGACCGCCGACGAAGCGAACCGGGCCAAGTCGATGTTCCTGGCGATCGTCAGCCATGAGATCCGCACGCCGTTGCATGGCGCGATGGGTCACCTGGAACTGCTGGCGCGCAGCCCACTGGGATTGGAGCAGTGCGAATGGGTGGACATGATCCGCCGCTCGTTCGACGCCTTGCTCACTCTGGTCAACGATCTGCTCGATTCGACCAAGCTCGAGGCCAACGCGCTGAAGATCAATCCAGTACCGATGTCGCCTAACGATGTGCTGGAGCGTTGCGCGCGCAGTTTCGGCGCGTCGATCCTGCAGAGCGGCGTCGCTTTCTACTGCGTGACGGACCCGGAGCTGGATGCCGTGATGCAGGGCGACGACCAGCGCTTGGCGCAGATCCTGCAAAATCTGCTGGGCAATGCGGCCAAGTTCACCGAGCGTGGCTCGGTCATGATCTCTTCGCGCTGTCTCACGCTACAGGACGACACGGTGTGGGCGCGTTTCGAGGTCGCCGATACGGGCATCGGGATTCCCGCCTCGATGCAGTCGGCGATCTTCAACCCGCTGGCGCAGGCCGACGACAGTATCAGTCGCCGCTTCGGTGGTACCGGATTGGGTTTGTTCCTGTGCCGCAATCTTTCGCGCTTGATGGGCGGGCGCATCAGCGTCAGCAGCGAACCCGGTGCGGGTAGCGTGTTCCGGGTCGACCTGCCGTTCAAACGCAAAGCGCGCGCGCTTCCTGCCGACTCGCACGCGCTGGAGGGAATCACGGTGGATCTGGTGTGCGCGCAGCCGGCATGGCGGGACATGCTCGCCGAGCGGTTGCGCCGCTGGGGCGCAGCCCTGTACGACGAGGACGCGCGACCGGCGCGCTTGCACATCCGGGTGCTGGCGCAGGCCGATGGCGGCGTCTTGAACGCTGCCGACCTGAGCGCGGTGCCGGCGCTGGGCACCGTATTCGTGACCGCAAAGGGGCCGTTGGTGCCGCATCGCCACGAAACGCGGGTCGAGGTCAGTTCACTGAGCCGCGAAGGATTGCTCGACGCCATGAGCGCACTGACCGGTATCACTCCCCGCCCCGCCGAACGCTATGCGGGGGGGCTCGCCGAGGAGGTGGTCGAACAGGATCTGGACATCCTGGTGGCCGAAGACGATGCGGTGAACCGTACGCTGATCAAGCACCAACTTGCGGCGTTGGGATGCCGCCGCGTGCGGGTGGCCGTCGATGGAATGGAGGCGCTGACGCTGTGGCTCGAGCGCCGCGCCGATCTGGTCATCACCGATCTGGGCATGCCGCAACTGGATGGCGTCGGCCTGCTGCGGAAGTTGCGCGATTTCGATCCGGGAGCGCGGATCGTAGCCACCTCCGCGTCGGCCGCGGCGGAGATCAGCGCCGATACCGAGCAGTTTTCCGATCTGCTGCAAAAGCCTGTGTCGTTGAACGACTTGCGCCGTGTCCTGAGGAGCACGATGCTCGTCCGCAATTCCTCCGAGGTTTCCGAGGGCGGCCGGGAACCTCCTTCGGACGAACTGCTGGATGCCTTGCTGTGGCAGGCGCTCCGGTCCGAGTGGGACGCGGAGCGGCAATCGATCGAGGAGGCGCTGGTCTTGCAGGATCTGGAATTGTTGCGTCGGCGCCTACACCGTCTGCAGGGCGCTTTGATGGCGTTGGGGGCGGACGATCTGTTGGCGGAACTGCAAGTAGTGCAGGAGCTCTGCCCGAGCGCGGATTGGGCTGTGCTGTCGGCGCGTTGCCGGCAGTTGCTTCTGCATGTGGAGCAATCGCTGCGTTGAAGCGGCCGACGACGCGGCCGAAGTGACGCCGATTGGCGCTTGGCGCCCACGTTGAGTCAGTCCAGTCATCGCAGGTGGCGTCGCCGACGCGGTCGTGTCCGGGCGATGTCTCCGATGATGAGGGCGCGCGCGCTGCGTTCTGCCTGACACTCCCTGAGCCTGTTGGAACCGCACATGCGGAAGCGCAAACGCGATCAGTGCATGATGCTCGACGCATAGCGCTGGATGGACGGCACGAGCCGGTTCGCCTTGGCGGCTGCGCAGCCGTTTTGTCAGCCGCTCTAGATGGCCCCGGGCATGCGCCGCCAGTCGCTGGCGGTGCAGGTCGAGCCGGCTGACGCGGAGTGTGCCCAGGCACGATCGCTGGCACAAGACGTTCGCATACGTCAGGGGCAAGAGCCGCGCCCGCTCTCATCGGCCAGGGCAACGCCGGTTAGCGTCCGACGCAAAGGGCCATGAAAAAGCATCGAACTGGACATGACCACGCTGTTCTGATCCCGCAAGGGATTCCGTCCCGTTGCCGTGCCGTTGGTGCAGCGAAACGATGGCTGGCTCAATCGATTCCGACGCGCAACCCACGATGATGGCGGTCCGCCCAGAACCTCGGCGGAGCTTCACTTGGTCGTCCTTCCCATCCTCTCGCTCGACAAAGCCGCATCTGTTCTTCAACGTCCATGACGCGCGCTAGACGCCTTGACTGTCCAACTCGCGCAGCAGCGCGGCCAGTTCGACGTCGTTCTTGGCGCCCAGCTTCTTCATCGCCGCGATCTTCTGGTTGCTGATGGTCTTGGGGCTGCGCTTGAGCCGATCGGCGATCTCGCTCAGCGATAGCCCATCGGCGGTCATTCGCGCCACGGTGGCTTCCTTTGCGGAGAGCGCGTCCATTCCGATGGCCCCGTTCTTGCGGTAATGCGTTGTCAGCAGCGCTGCCGACAGCGAACCGGGGACATAGAGGCGGCCGCTGGCGACTTCCTGCACCGCCGCGGCCAGGTTGCCGAAATCCGCGCGGCTCTTGCCGATGAAACCGGAGGCGCCCAGTTGCAGCGCCGCCGAGACGATCGAGGGTGCGGTGTGCGCGCTGAGCACCAGCAATCGCATCTGTGGCGCCAGCCGGCGCAGGCGCTGCAGCAGATGCAGCCCGTCGGCTTGCGGGTCGCTTTCGAATTCATAGTCGCACAGCAGCACATCCACCGGCTGTTTGACGAGCTCACGCAGCAACTGGCCGATGCCGTCGCAACTGAAGAGCAGGTCGATGCCCGGCGTGTTCTTCAGCACGCTGGTCACGCCGAGCAGCACGATCGGGTGGTCGTCGGCGATACCGACTCTGATCCTGTCCATTGTTGGGTCCTGTTGCCGCTGCCGTCATGCGCGATGTTATTCGCCGAATCATACGTCAGCTTCGCCATTCATCGGTGGCGAAACTGAGATTGAAGCCGCATGGCGTCTGTGCTGTCGGCTGAATCTTTCGATGCCAGAGACCGGATTTTGGGTATTGGCTCGTGCATGACTGGGGGTTTCCCCGTCTTGCCCTTGTCGAAGAAGTGTCAGTTTTCTTCTGTCGATTGTCGTGCCGAACGTACGGTTTTGGGCATTCGCCCATGTGTGGAATGGGGTTTTCCCATCGTGTCCTTGTCGAAGACGTTCTAAATTTTTTCTGGCGGGCGCAACGCCGAATGCGCGGTTTGGGGCATTCGCTCATGCACGGGATGAGGCTTCCCCGTCGTTGCTGCGCCAACAAAATTCTAACTTTCTCTGCTCTATAAATTACAGGTGGTCCAAAATGAATAGGGTATTCAGGGTTGTGTGGAATCGCACTATCGGTGCATGGGTGATTGCGTCGGAGCTGGCGAAGAGTAGGTCGAAAGGCCAAGGTGCCAAGTCTAAAGAAGAATCTGTCGCTGCCTGCTTGCTCGTTGCGATCCTGTTGGCGATGTTCGGCGTCAGTGGTGAGGCGATGGCCGCCCAGGTGGAGGCCGGTGGGATGTTCCGGGTGTTGGGTTGTCAGTCTTGGAGCAAGAATCCTTATTGTCAGGTTGACGCGTATAAGGCAATTGCGGTTGGCGACGCTGCGAATGCCTGGTCCTCGGCTGCAGACGCGCTTGGGATCAAGGCCAAGACCTCCAGCGGCGATGAGACTGCGACCAATGACGATGGGACTGCGATCGCGGAGGGCTATAACGCGAGCGCCGCCGGTAAGGGGGAAGGTGCGTACTCCGCGGCAACCGAGGGGCGAGCCTGGGCGCTTGACGATACGGCTGCAGCGTTGAATGAAAATAGCCTAGTAACAGGTGCCGGTATTGTTGGGAGTGGCCATTCCATTGCGACTGGCTATCAAGTTGAGGCCACCGGCGATGACGCTTCCGCCTTCGGTGTGCGCTCCTCGGCGAGCGGGATACGCGGAGTGGCGATCGGCAATCGTGCGGAAGCGCAAGATACGAATAGCGTGGCAGTAGGCACCGGCACTAGTGGTGTATTGGCAGGCGGAGAGTCCTCGATCGCGCTTGGTATTAATTTGAGGGCGACCGCGCGAGGTGCCATCGCGGTCGGCGATGCTGTCGTTTCCTCGGGCGTCGGTGCCATCGGGATCGGCAGCTATTCCAATTTTGAGGCGCATAACAAGGCACAGGGTGACAATTCCATCGCCATAGGCAACAACGCCAATGCCATCGTAGATGATTCGGTGGCGCTCGGTAAGTCAGCGGTGGCCGGCAATTCTCAAAGCGGTGCCAGTGCCGATGTGGCGCTTGGCAGTGCAGCCAACGCGACCGGCGGCAAGAGCCTGGCGCTGGGCGTGAATGCGACGGCCACAGGTGCCAACAGTGCTGCGATTGGGTCGTCGGCGGCCGTGTACGGCAGTGATGCGATGGCACTGGGCAGTCGCGCGGTGGCGGGCGACGAGAAAAACAAGAGCGACGACAACAACATAGCGCTGGGCTACGCCGCCAATGCCCATGGCGGAGCCAGCCTCGCTATGGGCTACACGGCTAGATCCACAGCCGCCAGCGGCATCGCCATCGGCAATGCCGCTGATGCCAGCGGCGAGAAAAGCATCGCCATGGGCTACGCCGCCAATGCCAATGGCGGAGCCAGCATCGCCATGGGCTACACGGCTAAATCCACAGCCTCCAGCGGCATCGCCATCGGCAATGCCGCTGATGCCAGCGGCGAGAAAAGCATCGCCATGGGCTACGGGGCCACTTCCGCAGGCCGTAACGGCACCGCCATGGGCTACGGGGCCACTTCCGCAGGCGGCAACGGCACCGCCATCGGCAAATTCGCCCATGCCGACGACGACAACAGCCTGGCGCTGGGTGCAGGCGCAGCGGCGGCGCAGGCCGGCGCCGTGGCGCTGGGCAGCGGCAGCAGCACGGCCGCGGCGGTGGCGACCACCGGCGGGACCCTCAACGGCACCGCCTACACCTACGCCGGCACCAAGCCGGGCAGCACGGTGAGCGTGGGCAGCGCCGGCCACGAGCGGACGGTGACCAACGTGGCCGCCGGCCGCGTGTCCGGGACCAGCACCGATGCGGTCAACGGCTCGCAGCTGTATGCCACCAATACCGAACTGGGCGAGGTCGGCACCACTGTCAACAGCATTCAGCAAGGCGCGGGCGTGAAATACGCCCACACCAACTCGACCAAGGCCGACAGCACTGCCAGCGGTACCGACAGCAGCGCGATGGGACCGGCGGCGAGTGCGTACGGCGACAGCGCGGTGGCACTGGGCAATGGCGCGGTGGCGGGCGATGCGAACGATCCGGCCGTGGCCAACGCCGTGGCACTGGGCAAGGCGGCCACGGCCAGCGGCGACAACAGCCTGGCGCTGGGTGCAG
>NZ_NKUH01000135.1:0-16733 GCF_009192895.1 Xanthomonas sp. LMG 12460
GTACGTGCTGTCGAAGGACGAAGGCGGCCGTCACACCCCGTTCTTCAAGGGCTACCGTCCGCAGTTCTACTTCCGCACCACCGACATCACCGGTGCGGTGCAGCTGCCGGAAGGCGTGGAGATGGTGATGCCGGGCGACAACGTCAAGATGGTGGTGACGCTGATCAACCCGGTGGCGATGGACGAAGGCCTGCGCTTCGCGATCCGCGAAGGCGGCCGTACCGTCGGCGCCGGCGTGGTGGCCAAGATCATCAAGTAATGCCCTCCGGCGGCGAAGGCCGCCGGGCTCGACGGCAGGATGGCGGTCTCGGCCGCCGGAATCCGACGAGGTGCAGGCGGCTACGGCCGTCGGGTTCAGCGAAGGGCGGGCCGGAACCTTCGGTCCGCCTTCGCCGTCTCAGGGAAGTGCAGTCGTTCTTACTACACGCCAGTAGCTCAATTGGCAGAGCAGCGGTCTCCAAAACCGCAGGTTGGGGGTTCGAGTCCCTCCTGGCGTGCCAATCTGCCGCTCCCTATCCAGTGACCTCGGTCGCATAGCAGCAAGAGTCGGATGAACAGCAAGATCGAGCATTCCAAAGGCCCCGCCGCCTCTGTCGGTGGCGATATCGTCAAGTACGTCATCGCTGCGTTGCTGGTGGTCGCCGGCCTGTTTGTCTGGTTCTGGTTCGGCGATGCGAACCGTGCTGCACAGCTGGGGAGTTGGTCCGGTCCGCTGCGCGGACTGGCGGTGATCGCCGGCCTAGTCGCCGGTGCCGCGGTGTTCCTGCTGACCGGCAAAGGTCGCGAAGGCCGCGAGTTCCTGTCCGAATCCCGTTTCGAACTGCGCAAGGTGGTGTGGCCGACCCGCCAGGAAGCCATCCGCACCACCTGGGTGGTGATCGTGGTGGTGATCATTCTGAGTCTGTTGCTGGGCGGGTTCGATTTCCTGATCCAGAAGCTGATGCAGTGGTTCGTGAGCCGTTGAGGAGAGTGCAGCAGTGAAGCGTTGGTATGTCGTTCACGCCTATTCAGGCTTCGAGAAGTCCGTGGCCCAAGCGCTGCGCGACCGTATTGCGCGTGACGAGATGCAGGAGCGCTTCGGTGACGTGCTGGTGCCCACCGAGGAAGTGATCGAGATGCGCTCCGGCCAGAAGCGCCGTTCCGAGCGCAAGTTCTTCCCGGGTTACGTGCTGGTCCAGATCGAAACCCACGACGAAGGCGGCATTCCGCGCATCGACAACGAAAGCTGGCACTTGGTCAAGGAAACGCCGAAGGTGATGGGCTTCATCGGCGGTACCGCCGATCGTCCGCTGCCGATCCGCGACGAAGAGGCCGATGCGATCCTGCAGCGCGTTCAGGATGGCGTGGAGAAGCCGCGTCCGAAGGTGCTGTTCGAGCCGGGCCAGATGGTCCGCGTCACCGACGGCCCGTTCAACGACTTCAACGGCGTGGTCGAGGAAGTCAACTACGAGAAGAGCCGCCTGCGCGTGGCGGTGCTGATCTTCGGCCGTTCCACCCCGGTGGAACTGGAATTCGGTCAGGTCGAGAAGGCCTGAGCCCGCCCCGGCGCGGCTGCGCCGGGCGCCAAAATCTCTGCTATACTGCGCGGCTCCCTGTCCAGGCAAGCCGCCGGGCAGAACGGAAGCCGCCGCGAGGCGGCTTTCTGCGCACTTCAAAAACGTGATGGCGGGACACGTGATTTTCCCGTCGCGATGGGGAGCCTGCGGTTTAGGCGCTAGCACCCGGAGACACTAAAATGGCAAAGAAAGTCGTCGGTTACATCAAGCTGCAGGTGAAGGCCGGTCAGGCCAACCCCTCGCCGCCGGTCGGTCCTGCGCTGGGTCAGCGTGGCCTGAACATCATGGAATTCTGCAAGGCGTTCAATGCCGCCACGCAGAAGCTGGAGCCGGGCCTGCCGACTCCGGTCATCATCACGGCCTATTCGGACCGTACCTTCACCTTCGTCACCAAGAGCACCCCGGCCAGCGTGCTGCTGAAGAAGGCCGCGGGCGTCAGCTCCGGCTCCAAGCGCCCGAACACCGAGAAGGTGGGCAAGGTGACCCGCAAGCAGCTCGAAGAGATCGCCAAGGCGAAGGAAGCCGACCTGACGGCGGCGGAGCTGGAAGCGGCGGTACGCACGATTGCGGGTTCCGCCCGCAGCATGGGCCTGACGGTGGAGGGTTAAGCAATGGCACAGACCAAGCGACAGAAAGCGATCCGTGCTGCCGTGCAGCCGGGCAAGGCGTATTCGATCGACGAAGCGCTGAAGATCGTCAAGACCACCAGCAAGGCCAAGTTCGTCGAAGCCGTCGACGTGGCCGTGCGCCTGGGCGTGGACGCGAAGAAGTCCGACCAGCAGGTGCGCGGTTCCACCGTGCTGCCGGCCGGTACCGGCAAGAGCGTGCGCGTGGCCGTGTTCGCTCCCGCCGGCGCCAAGGCCGATGAGGCGCTGGCCGCCGGTGCCGACGCCGTCGGCATGGACGACCTGGCCGAGAAGATGCAGGGCGGCGACCTGAACTACGACGTGGTCATCGCCACCCCGGACGCGATGCGCGTCGTCGGCAAGCTGGGCACCCTGCTGGGCCCGCGCGGCCTGATGCCGAACCCCAAGGTCGGCACCGTGTCCGCCAACCCGGCCGAAGCGGTCAAGAACGCCAAGTCGGGCCAGGTGCGCTACCGCACCGACAAGGCCGGCATCATCCACTGCACCATCGGCAAGGCCAGCTTCGAAGACGACGCGCTGAAGAGCAACCTGCAGGCGCTGCTGCTGGACCTGGTCAAGGCCAAGCCGGCGACCTCGAAGGGCACCTACCTGCAGAAGATCTCGGTGAGCTCGACCATGGGTCCGGGCGTCACCATCGATCAGGCGTCGCTGTCCCTGAAGTAATCGCAACACGGCGCCGCCCGTCAGGTGCGGCGCCGGTGTCACCCTTTTGAAGGCGTCGCCCGGGGCAACCCGACGCGAAGCCGTCAAAGACCGCAGGCGCGGTCTGCGCACACCGACGACGGGCACGGAAGCTCGACACGGCAAGGAGTCGCCGTCGGTACAGCGGGATCGCTTAATCAGTCCCCTCGGGGACGCGCCGGCGTAGATGGTGCCGCCTTTCTGGAGTTTTTCTGGTGCAGGCCAGCCCGGTGTTCCGGGCGCGCTCACTCCAGGTCTGGAACGGCCACCAACTGGGATGCCATGCGGCATCCCCGGCATCCAGGATGGAGGCCGCCCAGGACCGCAAGCGGCAGGAGCCGCGAGCGGAGTAAGTTTGAAGCAGGGATTCGGGATTCGGGATTGGGGATTGGCAAGAGCGGTGGTATCGCTCCTGATGCATCCCAGGTCGCGCATTTCAACTCCCGGCTTTAACGGAGGAGTGCAATGGCTCTCAATCTGTCCCAGAAGCAAGAAGTCGTCGCCGAACTGGCCGACGTCGCCGCGAAGGCCCACTCCTTGGTTGCTGCCGAGTACGCCGGCATCACGGTCTCGCAAATGACCGCGATGCGCAAGAAGGCGCGCGAAACCGGTGTGTACTTGCGTGTTGTCAAGAACACCCTGGCCGCGCGTGCCGTTGCCGGTACCGAATACGAGTGCGTCCAGGACGCGCTGGTCGGTCCGCTGCTGTATGCGTTCTCGACGGAAGAACCCGGCGCTGCCGGTCGTCTGATCAAGGAATTCGCCAAGGGTAACGACAAGCTGCAGGCCAAGGTCGTGTCGCTGGGTGGTCAGCTGTATCCGGCCGCTCATCTCGAGGTGTTGGCGTCGCTGCCGACCCGCGAGCAGGCGCTGGCCATGCTGGCACGCGTCCTGGCCGAGCCGGCGAGCATGTTCGCCCGTGCGGTCAAGGCCGTGGGCGACAAGCAGGGTGGCGGCGACGCCGCGCCTGCCGACGCCGAAGCGGAAGCCCCGGCCGAAACGGCTTAAGTTCGCGACACCTGAAACGGTTCACTAGAACCTCATCCAGAAAAAATTCCAAAGGTAATCACAATGTCCCTGTCTAACGAGCAGATCGTCGACGCAATCGCCGAAAAGACCCTCATGGAAGTGATGGAGCTGGTCAAGGCCATCGAAGACAAGTTCGGCGTCTCCGCCGCCGCCCCGGTCGCCGCTGCCGGTCCGGCCGTGGCCGCCGCGCCGGTCGAAGAGCAGACCGAGTTCAACGTCATCCTGATCGACGCCGGCGCCAAGAAGGTCGACGTCATCAAGGCCGTCCGCGCCATCACCGGCCTGGGCCTGAAGGAAGCCAAGGACCTCACCGAGGCCGGCGGCGTCCTGAAGGAAGCCGTGTCGAAGGAAGACGCCGACAAGTTCAAGAAGGACCTGGAAGCCGCTGGCGCGAAGGTCGAAGTCAAGTAAGCAGTCCCTTGCATCGCCAGCCGTTCAAGGCGATGCACTGAAGGCTGGGGGCGAAAGCCCCCGGCCTTTGGCCGTTTCAGGCGGGAACCGGGAATCGGGAAGGGAGAATCGGAACAGCCACGCTACGTGCGCTCCACGATTCCCCTTTGTCCATTCCCCAGTCCCCGCTTCACCACCGAGTTGGTAGTTGGAAGTAGCGGGAGAAGGCGTGCTGGTGCCGGCAATACCAGCGACTTCCAACTGACAATTTATGTTCACTCAGGGCCGCGGACGCGTGGCCCGCATCAGCCAAGGTGATACCTCATGACGTCTTATTCGTTCACCGAAAAGAAGCGTATCCGCAAGGACTTCGGCAAGCAGCGCTCGATCCTCGAAGTGCCGTTCCTGCTCGCCATCCAGGTGGATTCCTACCGCGAGTTCCTGCAGGAGAACACCGACCCGAACAAGCGTTCGGACCACGGCCTGCACGCGGCCCTGAAATCGGTGTTCCCGATCTCCAGCTACAGCGGCAACGCGGCGCTGGAGTACGTCGGCTACAAGCTCGGCGAACCGGTGTTCGACGAGCGTGAATGCCGCCAGCGCGGCATGAGCTACGGCGCGCCGCTGCGCGTGACCGTGCGCCTGGTGATCTACGACCGCGAGTCCTCGACCAAGGCGATCAAGTACGTCAAGGAGCAGGAGGTCTACCTCGGCGAAATCCCGCTGATGACCGACAACGGCACCTTCATCGTCAACGGCACCGAGCGCGTCATCGTCTCGCAGCTGCACCGCTCGCCGGGCGTGTTCTTCGACCACGACCGCGGCAAGACCCACAGCTCGGGCAAGCTGCTGTACAGCGCCCGCATCATCCCGTACCGCGGCTCCTGGCTGGACTTCGAGTTCGACCCGAAGGACGCGCTGTTCACCCGTATCGACCGCCGCCGCAAGCTGCCGGTGTCGATCCTGCTGCGCGCGCTCGGCTACTCGAACGAGGAGATGCTGTCCGAGTTCTTCGAGATCAACACCTTCCACATCGACCCGAAGGAAGGCGTGCAGCTGGAGCTGGTGCCCGAGCGCCTGCGCGGCGAGACCCTGAACTTCGACCTGGCCGACGGCGACAAGGTCATCGTCGAAGCCGGCAAGCGCATCACCGCGCGCCACGTCAAGCAGCTCGAGGCCTCCGGCATCGCCGCGCTGGCCGTGCCCGACGAGTACCTGGTCGGCCGCATCCTGTCGCACGACGTGGTCGATGCCTCGACCGGCGAACTGCTGGCCAGCGCCAACGACGAAATCAGCGAAGATCAGCTGACCGCGTTCCGCAAGGCCGGCGTCGACGCCGTGGGCACGCTGTGGGTCAACGACCTGGATCGTGGCCCGTACCTGTCCAACACCCTGCGCATCGATCCGACCAAGACCCAGCTCGAGGCGCTGGTCGAGATCTACCGCATGATGCGTCCGGGCGAGCCGCCGACCAAGGACGCCGCGCAGAACCTGTTCCACAACCTGTTCTTCACCTTCGAGCGCTACGACCTGTCCACGGTCGGCCGCATGAAGTTCAACCGCCGTGTCGGCCGCAAGGAAGTCACCGGCGAGTCGGTGCTGTACGACAAGAAGTACTTCGGCGAGCGCAACGACGAGGAGTCCAAGCGCCTGGTCGCCGAGCACGCCGACAGCTCCGACATCCTGGACGTGATCAAGGTCCTGACCGAGATCCGCAACGGTCGCGGCGTGGTCGACGACATCGACCACCTGGGCAACCGTCGCGTGCGTTCGGTCGGCGAAATGGCCGAGAACGTGTTCCGCGTGGGCCTGGTCCGCGTCGAGCGCGCGGTCAAGGAGCGCCTGTCGATGGCCGAGTCCGAAGGCCTGACCCCGCAGGAACTGATCAACGCCAAGCCGGTGGCCGCCGCGATCAAGGAGTTCTTCGGCTCCTCGCAGCTGTCGCAGTTCATGGACCAGAACAACCCGCTGTCGGAAGTGACGCACAAGCGTCGCGTCTCCGCGCTGGGTCCGGGCGGTCTGACCCGCGAGCGCGCCGGCTTCGAAGTGCGCGACGTGCATCCGACCCACTACGGCCGCGTCTGCACCATCGAAACCCCGGAAGGCCCGAACATCGGCCTGATCAACTCGCTGGCGGTGTATGCCCGCACCAACCAGTACGGCTTCCTCGAGACGCCGTACCGTAAGGTCGTGGACGGCCAGATCACCGACGAAGTCGAATACCTGTCGGCGATCGAAGAGAACGAGTACGTCATCGCCCAGGCCAACGCGCTGCACGACGCCAAGAGCCGCCTGACCGAGCAATTCGTGCCGTGCCGCTACCAGGGCGAGTCGCTGCTGAAGCCGCCGGCGGAAGTGCACTTCATGGACGTGTCGCCGATGCAGACCGTGTCGATCGCGGCCGCGCTGGTGCCGTTCCTGGAGCACGACGACGCCAACCGCGCACTGATGGGCGCGAACATGCAGCGCCAGGCCGTGCCGACGCTGCGTGCGCAGAAGCCGCTGGTCGGTACCGGCATCGAGCGCGCCGTGGCGCGCGACTCGGGCGTGACCGTGAACGCGCGCCGTGGCGGCGTGATCGAGCAGATCGACGCCGGCCGCATCGTGGTCAAGGTCAACGAGGCCGAGATCGGTGGCGGCACCGACGCCGGCGTCGACATCTACAACCTGATCAAGTACACCCGTTCCAATCAGAACACCTGCATCAACCAGCGTCCGCTGGTCAACGTGGGCGACGTGATCGCGCGCGGCGACGTGCTGGCCGACGGCCCCTCGACCGACATCGGCGAGCTGGCCCTGGGCCAGAACATGCTGATCGCGTTCATGCCGTGGAACGGCTACAACTTCGAAGACTCCATCCTGCTCTCCGAGCGCGTGGTGGAAGAGGATCGCTACACCACGATCCACATCGAAGAGCTGACCTGCGTCGCGCGCGACACCAAGCTGGGACCGGAGGAAATCTCCGCCGACATCCCCAACGTGTCCGAGCAGGCGCTGAACCGTCTGGACGAGAGCGGCGTGGTGTACATCGGTGCGGAAGTGCGCGCCGGCGACATCATGGTCGGCAAGGTCACGCCGAAGGGCGAGAGCCAGCTGACCCCGGAAGAGAAGCTGCTGCGCGCGATCTTCGGCGAGAAGGCCTCGGACGTGAAGGACAGCTCGCTGCGCGTGCCTCCGGGCATGGACGGCACCGTCATCGACGTGCAGGTGTTCACCCGCGACGGCATCGAGAAGGACAAGCGCGCCCGCCAGATCGAGGAAAACGAGATCAAGCGGGTCAAGAAGGACTTCGACGACCAGTTCCGCATCCTCGAGAGCGCGATCTACGCGCGTCTGCGTGGCCAGCTGATCGGCAAGGTCGCCAATGGCGGTCCGAACCTGAAGAAGGGCGACACCATCAGCGACGCCTACCTGGACGGCCTGAAGAAGTCCGACTGGTTCGCGCTGCGCATGAAGGACGAGGACGCCTCCGAGGCGATCGAGCGCGCGCAGAAGCAGATCCAGGCGCACGAGAAGGAGTTCGAGCGTCGCTTCGCCGACAAGCGCGGCAAGATCACCGCCGGCGACGACCTCGCCCCGGGCGTGCTGAAGATGGTCAAGGTGTTCCTGGCGGTGAAGCGCCGCATCCAGCCCGGCGACAAGATGGCCGGTCGCCACGGCAACAAGGGTGTCGTGTCGATGATCCAGCCGATCGAGGACATGCCGTACATGGCCAATGGCGAGACCGTGGACATCGTGCTGAACCCGCTGGGCGTGCCGTCGCGTATGAACATCGGTCAGGTGCTGGAAGTGCACCTGGGCTGGGCCGCCAAGGGCCTGGGTCGCAAGATCCAGAACATGCTCGAGGCCCAGGCCAAGGTGGCCGACCTGCGCAAGTTCCTGGCGCAGATCTACAACCACGACCAGAAGCTGGGCGAGGATCGCGTGGATCTGGACCAGTTCAGCGACGCGGAACTGCTGGCGTTGTCGAAGAACCTGACCGACGGCGTGCCGATGGCCACCCCGGTGTTCGACGGTGCCACCGAGGCCGAGATCAAGCACATGCTCGAGCTCGCCGACCTGCCGATCAGCGGCCAGACCCAGCTGTACGACGGCCGCACCGGCGAGGCGTTCGATCGCCACACCACGGTGGGCTACATGCACATGCTGAAGCTGAATCATCTGGTCGACGACAAGATGCACGCGCGCTCCACCGGCCCGTACTCGCTGGTCACCCAGCAGCCGCTGGGCGGCAAGGCGCAGTTCGGCGGCCAGCGCTTCGGCGAAATGGAAGTCTGGGCGCTGGAAGCCTACGGCGCGGCCTACACCCTGCAGGAAATGCTGACGGTGAAGTCCGACGACGTGCAGGGCCGCAACCAGATGTACAAGAACATCGTCGACGGCGAGCACGAGATGGTCGCCGGCATGCCGGAGTCCTTCAACGTGCTGGTGAAGGAAATCCGCTCGCTGGCGATCAACATGGAACTGGAAGACTGAAAGGCCGGGACTCGGGACCCGGGACCCGGGACTCGGAAAAGCCAGGAGCGCGATCGCTCTGCTTTTCCGGGTCCCGGACCCCGGGTCCCGGGTCCCGACAGATCCTTTCCGCCCCCGTCCTCGATACGAAATTCCTCCGACCCGGAGATACCCAATGAAAGACCTGCTCAACCTCTTCAACCAGCAGCGCCAGACGCTGGACTTCGACGCGATCAAGATCGCGCTGGCCTCGCCGGACCTGATCCGTTCGTGGTCCTTCGGCGAAGTGAAGAAGCCGGAAACCATCAACTACCGGACCTTCAAGCCCGAGCGCGACGGCCTGTTCTGCGCCGCCATCTTCGGCCCGATCAAGGACTACGAGTGCCTGTGCGGCAAGTACAAGCGCATGAAGCACCGCGGCGTGGTCTGCGAGAAGTGCGGCACCGAAGTGACCCTGGCCAAGGTGCGCCGCGAGCGCATGGGCCACATCGACCTGGCTTCGCCGGTCGCGCACATCTGGTTCCTGAAGTCGCTGCCGTCGCGCATCGGCCTGATGCTGGACATGACCCTGCGCGACATCGAGCGCGTGCTGTACTTCGAAGCCTACGTGGTGACCGAGCCGGGCCTGACCGCCCTGGAGCGCCGCCAGCTGCTGACCGAAGAGCAGTACCTGACCGCGCGCCAGGAGCACGGCGACGACTTCGACGCCGCCATGGGCGCCGAGGCCGTGTACGAACTGCTGCGCACCATCGACCTGCAGTCGGAAATGACCCGCCTGCGCGAAGAGATCGCCAGCACCGGTTCGGAAACCAAGCTCAAGCGTCTGACCAAGCGCATCAAGCTGATCGAGGCCTTCATCGAGTCCGGCAACCGTCCGGAGTGGATGGTGATGACCGTGCTGCCGGTGCTGCCGCCGGATCTGCGTCCGCTGGTGCCGCTGGACGGCGGCCGCTTCGCGACCTCCGATCTGAACGACCTGTACCGCCGCGTCATCAACCGCAACAACCGCCTGCGCCGCCTGCTCGAGCTGAACGCGCCGGACATCATCGTGCGCAACGAAAAGCGCATGCTGCAGGAATCGGTCGATGCGCTGCTGGACAACGGCCGCCGCGGCCGTGCCATCACCGGCACCAACAAGCGTCCGCTGAAGTCGCTGGCCGACATGATCAAGGGCAAGCAGGGCCGGTTCCGCCAGAACCTGCTCGGCAAGCGCGTGGACTACTCCGGCCGTTCGGTGATCGTGGTCGGCCCGACCCTGCGCCTGCACGAGTGCGGCCTGCCGAAGAAGATGGCGCTGGAGCTGTTCAAGCCGTTCGTGTTCGCCAAGCTGCAGCGTCGCGGCCTGGCCACCACCATCAAGGCCGCCAAGAAGCTGGTCGAGCGCGAAGAAGCCGAGGTCTGGGACATCCTGGAAGAGGTGATCCGCGAGCACCCGGTGCTGCTGAACCGTGCGCCGACCCTGCACCGCCTGGGCATCCAGGCGTTCGAGCCGGTGCTGATCGAAGGCAAGGCGATCCAGCTGCACCCGCTGGTCTGCACCGCGTTCAACGCCGACTTCGACGGTGACCAGATGGCCGTGCACGTGCCGCTGTCGCTGGAAGCGCAGCTGGAAGCGCGCGCGCTGATGATGTCCACCAACAACATCCTGTCGCCGGCCAACGGCGAGCCGATCATCGTGCCGTCGCAGGACGTGGTGCTGGGTCTGTACTACATGACCCGCGCGCTGGAGAACAAGAAGGGCGAGGGCATGGTCTTCGCCAACATCGCCGAAGTGAAGCGCGCCTACGACAACCGTGCGGTCGAACTGCACGCCAAGGTCAAGGTCCGCATCACCGAGACGGTGATCGACGAGGACGGCAACCGCACCAAGAAGGCCTCGATCGTGGACACCACGATCGGGCGCGCGCTGCTGGCCGAGATCCTGCCGGAAGGCCTGCCGTTCGCGCTGGCCAACACCGAGCTGACCAAGAAGAACATCAGCCGCCTGATCAACTCCAGCTACCGCCAGCTGGGTCTGAAGGACAGCGTCGTGTTCGCCGACAAGCTGATGTACACCGGCTTCGCCTACGCGACCCGCGCCGGCGTGTCGATCGGCATCGACGACATGCTGATCCCGTCGGAGAAGAAGGGCATCCTCGGCGAAGCCGAGCAGGAAGTTCTGGAAATCCAGGAGCAGTACCAGTCCGGTCTGGTCACCGCCGGCGAGCGCTACAACAAGGTCGTGGACATCTGGTCGCGCACCAACGAGCGCATCGCCAAGGCGATGATGGACACCATCGGCACCGAGAAGGTGGTCAACGCCAAGGGCGAGACCATCGACCAGAAGTCGATGAACTCGCTGTACATCATGGCCGACTCCGGCGCGCGTGGTTCGCAGGCGCAGATCCGTCAGCTGGCCGGCATGCGCGGCCTGATGGCCCGCCCGGACGGCTCGATCATCGAGACGCCGATCAAGGCGAACTTCCGCGAAGGCCTGAACGTGCAGGAGTACTTCAACTCCACCCACGGTGCCCGTAAGGGTCTGGCCGATACCGCGCTGAAGACCGCCAACTCCGGTTACCTGACCCGCCGCCTGGTCGACGTGGCGCAGGACGTGGTGATCACCGAGCCCGATTGCGGCACCACCGACGGCCTGACCATGACCCCGATCGTGGAAGGCGGCGACGTGGTCGAGCCGTTGCGCGACCGTGTGCTCGGCCGCGTGGTGGCCGAGGACGTGTTCCTGCCGGGCAACGACGAGGATCCGATCGTCACCCGCAACACCCTGCTCGACGAGCAGTGGGTGGCCAAGCTGGAAGAGGCCGGCGTGCAGTCGGTCAAGGTCCGCTCGACCATCACCTGCGAATCGGCGTTCGGCGTGTGCGCGCGCTGCTACGGCCGCGACCTGGCCCGTGGCCACCTGGTCAACATCGGCGAAGCGGTCGGCGTCATCGCCGCGCAGTCGATCGGCGAGCCGGGTACCCAGCTGACCATGCGTACCTTCCACATCGGCGGCGCGGCCTCGCGTGCGGCGGCGGTGGACAACATCACCGTCAAGACCACCGGTTCGATCAAGTTCAACAACCTCAAGTCGGTCGAGCACGCCAACGGCTCGCTGGTGGCGGTGTCGCGTTCGGGCGAACTGTCGGTGCTCGACGGCCACGGCCGCGAGCGCGAGCGCTACAAGCTGCCGTACGGCGCCACCATCACCGCCAAGGACGGTGACGCGGTCAAGGCCGGCCAGTCGGTGGCGAACTGGGATCCGCACAACCACCCGATCGTGTCGGAAGTGGCCGGTTTCATCCGCTTCATCGACTTCATCGACGGCGTCACCGTCATCGAGAAGACCGACGAACTGACCGGCCTGGCCTCGCGCGAGATCACCGATCCGAAGCGTCGCGGCACCCAGGCCAAGGACCTGCGCCCGATCGTGCGCATCGTCGACGCCAAGGGCAACGACCTGACCATCCCGGGCACCGATCTGCCGGCGCAGTACCTGCTGCCGCCGCGCTCGATCGTCAACCTGCAGGACGGCGCGCCGGTCGGCGTGGGCGACGTGGTCGCCAAGATCCCGCAGGAAGCGTCCAAGACCCGCGACATCACCGGTGGTCTGCCGCGCGTGGCCGACCTGTTCGAAGCGCGCAAGCCGAAGGATCCGGCGATCCTGGCCGAGCGTTCGGGCATCATCAGCTTCGGCAAGGACACCAAGGGCAAGCAGCGCCTGATCATCAAGGACACCGACGGGTCGGAGCACGAAGAGCTGATCCCGAAGTACCGCCAGATCATCGTGTTCGAAGGCGAGCACGTGGCCAAGGGCGAAACCGTGGTGGACGGCGAGCCGAGCCCGCAGGACATCCTGCGTCTGCTGGGCGTCGAGCCGCTGGCCGCGTACCTGGTCAAGGAAATCCAGGACGTGTACCGCCTGCAGGGCGTGAAGATCAACGACAAGCACATCGAGGTCATCACCCGGCAGATGCTGCGCAAGGTCGAGATCACCGACCAGGGCAACAGCAAGTTCCTCAACGGCGAGCAGGCCGAGCGCCAGCGCGTCATCGAGGAGAATGCCCGCCTGGTGACCCGCAACGAACTGCCGGCCAAGTACGAGCCGGTGCTGCTGGGCATCACCAAGGCCTCGCTGGCGACCGAGTCGTTCATCTCGGCCGCGTCGTTCCAGGAGACCACCCGCGTCCTCACCGAGGCGGCGGTCCGCGGCACCAGCGACACGCTGCGCGGCCTGAAGGAAAACGTGATCGTGGGTCGCCTGATCCCGGCCGGTACCGGCCTGGCGTACCACAACACGCGCCGCCGCAACGCCAGCGGCCTGACCGAGTCGGAGATGCAGACCCTGTCCGGCGGCAGTGCCGAGCCGGCGGTCGAGACCTCCGCCCCGGCGGCTGCCGGCAGCGAAGAGTAAGCAACACGCCGGACCGGTCCCGCCCGCGGGGCCGGTCTACCACGCGAAAGGGGGCGCAGCGGAAGCGCCCCGTATTCCGGCCCCGGATGGGCCAGCAAGTAAAATTTCCGTTGTGTTGACGGAGCTTTGACTTGCCCGCTATACTTTCCTGTCTCGGCAGGCCGTCCTTCGGCCTGCCTTCGTTTTCACGCATCCAGGCCCGACGGCCTCAATCAGAAGAATCCACTGATGGCGACGATCAACCAGCTGGTCCGCAAGCCGCGGCAGGCGACCACCTACAAGAGCGCCTCTCCGGCGCTGGACAAGTGCCCGCAGCGCCGTGGCGTCTGCACGCGCGTGTACACCACCACCCCGAAGAAGCCGAACTCGGCCCTGCGCAAGGTCGCCAAGGTGCGCCTGACCAACCAGGAAGAGGTCATCAGCTACATCGGCGGCGAAGGCCACAACCTGCAGGAGCACTCCGTGGTCCTGATCCGCGGCGGTCGCGTCAAGGATCTGCCGGGCGTGCGCTACCACACCGTGCGCGGTTCGCTCGACGCCGCCGGCGTCGCCAAGCGTCGCCAGGGTCGTTCCAAGTACGGCGCCAAGCGCCCGAAGAGCTAAGGGAAAGTACACATGTCTCGTAAAGGTAATACGCCGCAGCGCGCCGTTCTCCCGGACCCCAAGCACGGGAGCGAAACCATCGCCCGCTTCATCAACATGGTGATGCTGAGCGGCAAGAAGTCGGTCGCCGAAAAGATCGTGTACGGCGCGATGGACGTGATCGGCGAGAAGAACCCCAACGCCATCGAGCTGGTGCAGAAGGCGCTGGACAACGTCGCTCCGGCGGTCGAAGTCAAGTCCCGCCGCGTCGGCGGTGCCACCTACCAGGTGCCGGTCGAGGTGCGTTCCTCCCGTCGCATGGCGCTGGCGATGCGCTGGCTGATCGACTCGGCGCGCAAGCGCGGCGAGAACTCGATGCCGCGCAAGCTCGCGGCCGAGCTGGTCGATGCTTCGGAAAACCGTGGCGGCGCCATCAAGAAGCGCGAAGAAACTCACCGTATGGCGGAAGCGAACAAGGCGTTCGCGCACTACCGCTGGTGACCTTCCGGGCCTTGGAAACGGGGCCCGCTGGCACCATCTGAGTGCCGCTAGCCGCGCCGTTGCGCGTGGCACAAATCCGAAGGCCGCCGCAAGGCGGCGTTCGGCCATCCGAAATCCAAGAAATTTGAGAGGCTCCCTGTGGCCCGTACCACTCCCATCGAGCGTTACCGCAACTTCGGCATCATGGCTCACATCGATGCCGGCAAGACCACCACCTCCGAACGCATCCTGTTCTACACCGGCGTCAGCCACAAGATCGGCGAGGTGCATGACGGTGCCGCGACGATGGACTGGATGGAGCAGGAGCAGGAGCGTGGCATCACGATCACCTCCGCGGCCACCACCGCGTTCTGGACCGGCATGGACAAGTCCATGCCGCAGCACCGCTTCAACATCATCGACACCCCCGGGCACGTGGACTTCACCATCGAAGTCGAGCGCTCGCTGCGCGTGCTCGACGGCGCGGTGTTCGTGCTGTGCGCGGTCGGCGGCGTGCAGCCGCAGTCCGAGACCGTGTGGCGTCAGGCCAACAAGTACGCGGTGCCGCGTCTGGCGTTCGTCAACAAGATGGACCGCACCGGCGCCAACTTCGACAAGGTCGTCGAGCAGCTGAAGGCCCGCCTGGGCGCCTACCCGGTGCCGATGCAGGTGCCGATCGGCGCCGAAGACGGCTTCGAGGGCGTGGTCGACCTAGTCAAGATGAAGGCGATCCACTGGGATACCGCCTCGCAGGGCACCGTGTTCGAATACCGCGACATCCCCGCGCACCTGGTCGACAAGGCCACCGAAGCGCGCGCGTTCATGGTTGAGGCCGCGGCCGAAGCCAACGAAGACCTGATGGACAAGTACCTCAACGAGGGCGACCTGTCCGAGGCCGAGATCCTGGGCGGTCTGCGCGAGCGCACCCTGAAGGTGGAAGTGGTGCCGGTGTACTGCGGTACCGCGTTCAAGAACAAGGGCGTGCAGGCCATGCTCGACGGCGTGATCCAGCTGCTGCCGTCGCCCAGCGACCGTCCGCCGGTCAAGGGCATCGACGAGGACGAGAAGGAAGACAGCCGTCCGGCCACCGACAACGCCCCGTTCTCGGCGCTGGCGTTCAAGATCATGACCGACCCGTTCGTCGGCTCGCTGACCTTCTTCCGCGTCTACTCGGGCACGCTGAACTCCGGCGACCAGGTGTACAACCCGGTCAAGTCGAAGAAGGAGCGCGTGGGTCGCATCCTGCAGATGCACTCCAACAACCGCGAAGAGATCAAGGAAGTGCGCGCGGGCGACATCGCCGCGGCGGTGGGCCTGAAGGACGTCACCACCGGCGACACGCTGTGCGCGCAGGACCACATCATCACCCTGGAGCGCATGGTGTTCCCGGAGCCGGTGATCTCGATGGCGGTCGAGCCGAAGACCAAGTCGGACCAGGAAAAGATGGGCATCGCGCTGAGCCGTCTGGCGCAGGAAGATCCCTCGTTCCGCGTCAACACCGACGAAGAGTCCGGCCAGACCATCATCCGCGGCATGGGCGAGCTGCACCTGGAAATCATCGTCGACCGCATGAAGCGCGAGTTCAACGTCGAAGCCAACGTCGGCAAGCCGCAGGTGGCCTACCGCGAGACCATCCGCAAGGCGGTCAAGCAGGAAGGCAAGTTCGTGCGTCAGTCCGGCGGTAAGGGCCAGTACGGTCACGTCGTGCTCGAGATCGAGCCGCAGGAACGCGGCCAGGGCTACACCTTCGAGAACGCGATCGTCGGCGGCGTGGTGCCGAAGGAATACATCCCGGCGGTGGACAAGGGCATCCAGGAAGCGGTGGCCAACGGCGTGATGGCAGGCTATCCGATCGTGGACGTCAAGGTGCGCCTGATCGACGGTTCGTACCACGACGTCGACTCGTCGGAAATGGCGTTCAAGATCGCCGGCTCGATGGGCTTCAAGGAAGGCTTCAACAAGGCCAACCCGGTGCTGCTGGAGCCGATCATGAAGGTCGAGATCGTCACCCCGGAGGATTACCTGGGCGACGTGATGGGCGACGTGAGCCGTCGTCGCGGCATCCTGCAGGGTCAGGACGACAGCCCGTCGGGCAAGGTGATCAACGCGATGGTGCCGCTGGGCGAAATGTTCGGCTACGCCACCACGCTGCGCTCGATGTCGCAGGGTCGCGCCACCTTCTCGATGGAGTTCGACCACTACGCCGAAGCGCCGGCCAACATCGCCGACTCGGTCATCAAGAAGAACTGAGATTAGAGCGACGGGATGCGTGCCGCGGACCCGATCCGCGCCGCATCCCGCTCGCTCGTCCCCCAATACGAATCACGAGGTAGAGAAGACATGGCAAAGGGTAAGTTCGAGCGCACCAAGCCGCACGTCAACGTCGGCACCATCGGTCACGTCGACCACGGCAAGACCACGCTGACCGCGGCGCTGACCAAGATCGGCGCAGAGCGCTTCGGCGGCGAGTTCAAGGCGTACGACGCGATCGACGCGGCCCCGGAAGAGAAGGCGCGCGGC
>NZ_NKUH01000136.1:0-20251 GCF_009192895.1 Xanthomonas sp. LMG 12460
CATGCCGGGGCCTCGTGCGTTCAACGTGCCGCTATCGAGAGTGAATCATGTCGGCATCTGCGCGGATGGGTCGGTCTGCACTGATGCTGTCAGCGTCAGACCGCGCGCCGCGTCTGCACGCAGACTTTCAGGCCGCAGTCCGCCCGCCTTTGCGAATCCCCAATCCCGATTCCCGAATCCCGGCCCCTCAGAGCGCCCAGTCCAGCCGCAACCCAGCCACCAATGCATTGGGCAGGTCGCGAGTACGGGCCGGCTCGTTGAACTGGTCCGGGTGCACGATGTAGTGCAGGTTCGGGGCGATGCGCAGTTGCGGGGTGACCTGGATACCGTAGCTCAGTTCCATCATGGTCTGCGACCGGTGCGGGGTGCCGCTGCCGCCGGCCGCGGCGCGGGCCAAGCGCAGGTCTTCCAGGGCGTCGTCGCTGTAATGCTGCTGGGTGACGACGAAGGCGATGTTGTCCTGCGGGCGGCTGGCGAAGGTGCCGCGCTGGACCAGGCCCAGTTCCAGGAAATGATCTTCGATCAACTGCCCGGAGGTGCCCTTGAGCACCGAGCCGAACAGCACCAGCCCGCGATTGCTGTCCGGATCGGGGCGGGTGACCTGCTGTTCGAAGCGGAAGAACGCGCCGGAGCGGCCGCTGCGGGTGGCGTAGTCCAGTCCGCTCAGCCGCGCCGGGTTGCCGTTGCGGTCGTTGAGCGGATCGCGGTAGTCCGAATTGTCCTGCCAGCCGCCGAGCTCGTACATCGCCGGCAGGCGCGCGCCGCTGGCCTGGGTGCTGTAGCCGATCGCATACGGCACGATCACCCCGGTGCTGTCGTTGGTGCTCCAGTTGAGGCCGTGCTGGCCGCGTTCGGCCTGGATCGGGTTGACCTCGTAGGCGCCGACGTGGACGTAGACGTTCGGGGTCACCCAGGCCTTGGCATGCGCGGCCCAGCTGGACACCGGCCAGTAGGTGAAGTTGCTGGTGCGGAACACGAAGGTCGGGTTGCCGCAGGCCGAGTTGCCCTGGAAGTAGCCGCACAGCTCCGAGCCCAGGAAGTGGATGTTGGCCACGCTGCGGCCGGCCTCCAGTTCCAGGCGGTCGTTGAACAGCTTCTGGTCGATGGTGAAGTTGGCCAGGCGGGTGCCCTGGCCGCCGTAGATTTCCTGCACCGAGGTGCTGTTGCCGATGTTGCCGTTGGCCAGGTTGGTGCCGTGGCGATTGATGCCGTAGACCTTCAGCGTGGCGCCGTTCCAGCCCATCAGCCGTTGCAGGTCCACGTCGGTGCCGAACATCAGCTGCCCGGCGTAGGCGCTGCCCTCATGCTTGCCGCCGTCCAGCGACACGGCGCCTTCGCCGGTGTAGGCGAGCTTGAGCTTGAAGGCGTCGCTGGCGTCCTGGGCATGGGCCAGCGGTGCGGCGAGCGCCAGCGCCAGGGTGGCCAGGGGCAGGGACGAGACGAGGGGACGGGACATGGCGGAACTCCTCAGCAGGGAAAGGCCGGCGCGCCGCCAGCGGCGACGGGGGGAGGGGCATCGCGTGGCGACGCGCCGGCGCATGGACGGGATCAGGCGAGAACCGGCTTCTTCAGCACCCGCAGCGCCACCGCGGTGACCACGGTGCCTGCGAGCAGCGCCACCAGGTACATGCCCAGGTGGCTGACCGCGTTGGGGATCGGCAGCACGAACACACCGCCGTGCGGCACCTTCAGCTCGGCGCCGGCGGCCATCGAGATGGCGCCGGCCAGCGCCGAGCCGAGCATCAGCGCGGGGATGGTGCGCAGCGGGTCGCGCGCGGCGTACGGGATCGCGCCTTCGGTGACGAAGGCCAGGCCGAGCACGCCGGTGGCGGCGCTGCTGCCGCGCTCGTCCTGGGTGAAGCGGCTGCGGAACACCCAGGTGGCCAGGGCGATGCCCAGCGGCGGGGTCATGCCGGCGACCATGGCCGCGGCCATCGGCGTGTACACCTGGCTGGCGATCAGGCCGGTGGAGAAGGCATAGGCGGCCTTGTTGACCGGTCCGCCCATGTCGAAGGCCATCATCGCGCCCAGCAGCAGGCCCAGCAGCACCGCGCTGCTGCCCTGCATGCCGCGCAGCCATTCGGTGAGCCAGGCCAGCAGCTCGGCCACCGGCTGGCCGACCACGTAGAGCATGGCCAGGCCGACCAGCAGGGTGCCCAGTACCGGCAGGATCAGCACCGGCTTCAGGCCCTCGAGCGTGCGCGGCAGCTTGATCGCCCGGTTCAGCGCGGCCACCCCGTAGCCGGCGATGAAGCCGGCCAGGATGCCGCCGATGAAGCCGGCGCCGAGGTTGGCCGCGACCATGCCGCCGATCATGCCGGGGGCGATGCCGGGGCGGTCGGCGATGGAGTAGGCGATGTAGCCGGCCAGGGCGGGCACCATCAGGGTGAAGCCGGCCTTGGCGCCGATCTGGAACAGCGACCAGGCCAGCGTGCCCTTGTGCGCGTCGTCGAAGGCGTAGATGCCGCCGAGCGCGAACGCCAGCGCGATCAGCAGGCCGCCGGCGGTGACGAAGGGCAGCATGAACGACACGCCGGTCATCAGGTGCTTGTACGGGCCGGCGGAGCGGCCGCCCTGGGCCTTGGCCGGGGCGCTGCCGCCGGTGCCGGCGGCGTGCACGCTGGCCTCGGCCAAAGCCTTGCGGATCAGTGCCGGGCCGTCGTTGATCGCCGGCTTGGTGCCGCTCTTGAACAGGCGCTTGCCGCCGAAGCGGCCCAGGTCGACCTCGCGGTCGGCGGCGATCAGCACCAGGTCGGCGGCGGCGATCTCCTCGGCGCTGAGCGCGTCCTGCGCGCCGACCGAGCCCTGGGTTTCCACCCGGATCTGGTGGCCCAGCGCCTTGGCCGCCTGCTGCAGGCCCTCGGCGGCCATGAAGGTGTGGGCGATGCCGGTGGGGCAGGAGGTGATGGCGACAATGCGCTTGCCGGCGCCCTCGGTGCCGCCGACAGCGGCCGCGCCGGCGGTGGCGGTGGCCGCGGTCAGCAGCGGCGCCAGCACCGCGCCGGCATCGGCCAGCACCGCGTCCAGGCTGCTGCGCTGCGCGCTGCGGCCGGCGAAGCGGGCGGCATCGACGTCGCCGTCGCCGACCAGCAGCAGCGGCGCGGCGGTGGGAGCGGCGGCCAGGTCCAGCGGGGCGATCACGCCCTGCGGCGTGCGCACCTCGGCCTGCAGCGTCGCACCCCGCAGCGTGGCGGCATGGCGCAGCGCTTCGGCGGCGAGGACGGCTTCGGTACTGCGATCGCCGGCGGCGATCACCACGAGGATCGGATTCATGCGGGCTCCCGATGAGCGCAAGAGGACGCGGCGCACGGCAGCGACGCGGCGGAAGTCATGCCAGGGTCTCCACGCGGACCGCCGCGGCCAGCTCGGCCAGGCGCTCGCGCGGCAGGCGGCGGGCGACGCCGCTGCCCAGGGTGGCCACGGCGAAGGCGGTGGCCTGGCGCGCGCAGGTGGCCAGGTCGGCGTCGGCACGCAAGGCCGCGACCAGGCCGGCGACCATCGCGTCGCCGGCGCCGACGCTGCTGCCGCCGGTCAGCTGCGGCGGCTGCGCCAGCAGCGCCTGCTCGCCGCGCACGAACAGCGCGCCATCGCTGCCCAGCGACACCACGACCAGGCCGATGCCGCGCGCCAGCAGCGCGCGCGCGGCGCCGAGCAGCTCGGCGGTGCTCGCCAGCGGCGCGCCGGCCCATTCCTCCAGCTCGTGGCGGTTGGGCTTGATCGCGAACGGCAGTTGCGCGCGCGGGGCATCCAGGGCGGCGTGCAGCGGCGCACCGCTGGTGTCCAGCAGCACCCGCGCACCGGCGGCGGCGGCCTGCGCCTGCAGCTGCCGCCAGGTGTCCTCGGTCAGGCCTGCCGGCAGGCTGCCGCTGAGCACCACCGGCAAGCCGGGACGCAGCAGCTCGGCCAAGCGCGCGCCGACGGTATCGAGTTGGGCCTGGTCCAGGGCCAGGCCGGGCAGGTTGATATCGGTGGTGGCGCCGCTGTCGGCGGCGACCAGCTTGAGATTGCTGCGGGTGTCGCCGGGCACGCGCAGGCAACGGTCGTCGATGCCGCGGTCGGCGAACAGGGTTTCGAATACCGGCGCATTGCCGGCGCCGAGCACGCCGAGCGCGGCACAGCGCAGGCCGGCATCGGCCAGGCAGGCGGCGACGTTGATGCCCTTGCCGCCGGCGATGGCGTGGGCGCTGCGCGCACGGTGCACCTGGCCCGGTTGCAGCCGGTCGATCGCCACGGTCAGGTCGATCGCCGGATTCAGGGTGACGGTGACGGCATCGACGCTCATGCGCCGGCTCCGTCGAGCGCGCGCACCTCGGCCGCGCTTTCGCAGTCCAGCGCGCGCTGCGCCAGCGCCTGCAGCGCATCCAGACGGCTGCCGCGCAGGCGCGCCTTCACCGCGGGGATGTCGTTGGGCGTCATCGACAGCTCGTGCACGCCCAGGCCGGCCAGCAGGGCCGCGCCGAACGCATCGCCGGCCAGGCCGCCGCACACGCCGACCCAGCGGCCGTGGCGCGCGGCGCCCTCGACGGTGGTGCGGATCAGGCGCAGCACCGCCGGGTGCAGGCTGTCGGCCTCGGCGGCCAGGTCCGGGTTCTGGCGGTCGATGGCCAGGGTGTACTGGGTCAGGTCGTTGGTGCCGATCGAGAAGAAGTCCGCGTGTTTCGCCAGCGCATCGGCCTGGATCGCCGCGGCCGGCACTTCGATCATGATGCCCAGCGGCACCTCCGGCGCCTGCAGCTCCGCGCGCAGGCGCTCGCATTCGGCGCGCAGCGTCAGCAGTTCCGCCGCCGAGGTGATCATCGGGAACATGATCGCCAGGCGCGCGCCGTCCTTGGCCGCGCGGTACAGCGCGCGCAGCTGCGGTTGCAGCAGGTCGGCGCGGCGCAGCAGCAGGCGCGCGCCGCGCACGCCCAGGAACGGGTTGTCCTCGCGCGGCAGGTTCAGGTGCACGACCTGCTTGTCGCCGCCGATGTCCAGGGCGCGCACGATCAGCGCGCGGCCGTCCAGCGCCTGCGCCATCGCCGTGTAGGTGGCGTACTGCTCGTCCTCGCTGGGCGTGCTGCCGCGCTCCAGGAACAGGAATTCGGTGCGCATCAGGCCCACGCTCTCGGCGCCCTGAGCCAGCGCCGCGGCGACCTGTTCGGGCAGGTTGACGTTGGCGCCGATCTCCAGGCGATGGCCGTCCTCGGTCTGCGCCGGCTGGTTGCGCTGCTCGGCCTCGCGCGCACGCAGTTGCTGCTGTTCCTCGATATAGGCGCGGGCCGAGGCCAGGTCGGCCTCCGATGGCGCCAGGTACAGGCGGCCGCTGCTGCCGTCGACGATGACGGTGGCGCCGTCCTCCAGGTCCAGCAGGTCGGCGCCGCCGGCGACCAGCGCCGGCAGGCCGAGCGTGCGCGAGAGGATCGCGGTGTGCGAGGTCGGGCCGCCCACCGCGGTGGCCAGGCCGAGTACGCGGCCGGTGTCGAGGTTGGCGGTGTCCGACGGCGACAGGTCGTGGGCGAGCAGGACGCACGGCGCGGCCGGCAACTGCGCCAGGCTGCCGCCGGCCAGGCTCGGATCAAGGTGTGCCAGCACCCGGCGGCCGACGTCGCGCAGGTCGCTGGCGCGCCCGGCCAGCACCGCATTGCCCAGCGCCGAGAGCTTGTTGGCCAGGCGTTCGACCGACTGCTGCCAGGACCAGGCGACACCGTGGCCCTCGACCATGAGTTGGCAGGCCAGGGTGATCAGGTCGGTGTCGTTGAGCAGTTCGGCCTGGGCGCGGAAGATCGCCGCATCGCCGGCGCCGAGGCGGCGCCGGGTGTCCTCTTCGATGGCCTGCAGTTGCGTGCGGGTGCGCTGCAGGGCGTCGTGCAGCAGGGCGCCGCCGTCGCTCAGCGGCACCGGCGTGTCCGCCACCGCGACGTCGTGGCCGGCCAGCTTGTGCACCACACCGATCGCCAGGCCGGGGCTGGCGCCGATGCCGACGATGGCCGGCTTCGCCTGCGGCGGGGTCCAGCCGGCAACCGGCGCGGCGCGACGTTGCGCGGCGGCGTCGGCGTCGGCCTGCTCCTGCGCGGTCAGGCCGTCGATCACGCTGCGCAGCCGTGCCAGCGCCGCGGCGGCGTCCTGGCCTTCGGCCGAAATGGTCACGGTGTCGCCGGTGTGCAGGCCCAGCTGCAGCAGCGACACCAGGTTCTTGGCGTCGCCGACCTGGTCGCCTGCGCGCACCTGGATGCGGGCGGCGAAGCCGCGCGCGGTTTCCACCCAGCGCGTGGCCGGGCGCGCGTGCAGCCCGGTGGGGTAGCGCACGGTCCAGTCGAAGCGCTCGGCCAGGTCGCTGGCCGGCGCGGCGGGCGCAGTGGCGGCCGCATCCTCGCTCAGGGCGGCGACGATCGCCTGCGGGTCGTCGCTGGCGAACAGCGCCTCCAGCTTGGGCGGATCCTGGATCAGCCGGGTCAGGCGCCGCAGCACGGTGATGTGGGTGTCGGACTGGGCGGCGATGGCGACCACCAAGTGCGTGGTCTGGCCCGGGTTCCACTCCACGCCGTCGCGCAGCTGCAGTACCGCGATGCCGTCGCGGCGTACCAGGTGGCGGTCCTCGCCGGAGCAGTGCGGGATCGCCACGCCATGTCCCAGGAAGGTGTTGGCCAGCGCTTCGCGGCGCAGCATGCTGGCCTCGTAGGCCGGCGGCACGCAGCCGGCGGCGACCAGCAACTGCGCCGCCTGGGCGATCGCGTCGGCCTTGTCGTGGGCCTGGGCATCGACCCGGACCAGGTCGCTGGAAACCAGGGAGGAGGAGGGCGTCTGGGACACGCGGAGTCCTTGAAGGTGGGCGACGAGTGGGCGCAGTGTGGGAACGTTCCCAGTCAATCGTCAATGTGCAGTGCACAATTCTTTCGGAAAAGCCTGGTGCTACTATCTGGAGGCGCCACAAAGACAGGGGGTCGACATGGAAAACAAGCGGGAACGTTGCCAGTGAGCGTCAGCATCCACGACGTGGCGCGGGTCGCCGGCGTCTCGACCTCGACCGTGTCGCGGGCACTGGGCCACGGCCCGGTCAGCGAGGAGGTGCGGGCGCGGGTGGAAGCGGCGGTGCGCGAGACCGGCTACCGCCCCAACCTGATGGCACGGCGGCTACGCTCGCAGCACTCCGGGGTGGTGGGGCTGATCGTCGCCGACATCCGCAATCCGTTCTTCACCGCGGCCATTCGCGCAGTCGAGGACGTGGCCTACCGCGCCGGCATGCGCGTGATCCTGTGCAATACCGACGAGGATCCGCAGCGCGAGGCGCTGTATCTGCAACTGATGCAGGAAGAGCGGGTCAGCGGGCTGATCTTCGCCCCCACCCGCACCACCCAGAGCCAACTGGGCAAGTTGACCTTCGATCATCCGGTGGTGCTGCTGGACCGCGCCGGCAAGAGCGGTACGCACGACAGCGTGGTGCTGGACAACGCCGCGGCGATGGCGGCGCTGGTCGATCACCTGGTCGGCCGCGGCGTGCGCCGCATCGGCGGCCTGTTCGGCAAGACCAGCAGCACTGCCGCCGAGCGTCGCGACGGCTATCTGGAGGCGATGCGCGGGCACGGCCTGACGCCGGACTACCGCGAGGTGGCACCGAGCGCGGAGGCGGCGATCGCCGAGGTCCAGGCCTGGCTGGCGCAGGCGCCGCGACCGGACGCGCTGGTGGCCAGCAACAGCCTGCTGCTGATGGGCGCGCTGAAGGCCGCGCGCGGCGCCGGCCTGCGCATTCCGCAGGATCTGGCGCTGGCCGGCTTCGACAACGAAAGCTGGACCGACCTGGTCGAACCCGGCATCACCGTGATCGAACAGCCGGTGGAAGAGATGGGCCGCACCGCGATGTCGCTGCTGCTGGAGCGGATGAACGCGCCGACGCAGCCGACCCGCAAGGTGGTGCTCAGTGGCCGCTGCATCGTGCGCGGATCGAGCCTGCGCTGACCGTCGGCGTTCGGTGCGGTTGGGCAGGGGTGCCGCTGCGGCGACCGTGGTGTGCCGCAGCGGGAGTCTTGGCGTCCTTACTCGCTGCCGTCCGGTCGCGGGTAGTCGTGCTCGGGATCGGCGTGGTCGCGCTTGGGGTCGGTATCGGGTTGGTCGCGATCCTTCCACTGCGCGTCTTCGTTGTGGATCTTGTCCGGCGTGTGGCTGCGTTGCTGGGAGTCGTGGGCGTTGTCGCGGTTGGCGGGCGGGGACATGACGAACCTCCTGGATCAGGCGGGGGTGGGCGCCGGATCCGGATGGCGGTCGTGCTGCTCGGAGCCGTCGAGGCGCGCCCAGCAGGCGACGACCAGGGTTTCGGCATCGCTCCAGGCGATGCGCGGCCAGGGGTGTTCGGCGTCGTAGCGCTGACGCAGGCGCTGCAATCGCACGTCGTTGGATTCGCGCGGCAACTGCAGGAACACATCGCAGGCCATCTTGATCAGGCGCGCATGTTCGCTGAACGACTGCGACCCCAGTTTGCCCGCCGCGTGCAGCGCCTTCCAATGCGCCAATTCGGCTTCGACATCCACGAGCAGGCTCGGAGCGTGACTCACGCGAGTTCTCCTTGAGTGAGAGGAAAGAGGGAGGCGGAGGGTGCCCCCCTGGCAGCCACCGCTCCATCACCCTAGGCCGCGGCGCGTAAAGGTGAGGTGGTGCTCATGTGGTGTGCATGACAAGACGCGCACCTGCGCGGCGACAAAGCGTGATCTCGGGCGCCGACTTTCACACGCAGCGTTGTGAAGGAGGCCGACGCGGCGTGTGAATGCGAGGCGCGCATCTGCGACCCTGGCGTTCCGCCGAGCAATCTGGTCCGCGCCGCTGCAGCGGCTTACCATGCACGAGGTCCGCGTCCGCGGGCACCCCGTTTTCCCCTCACGCGCCGACGGCCGCCGCCGCTGGTGCCCGCAAAGGACTGGCATGCCCGTTGCTCCCGTGCTCGACTCCGCGCCGCCGCGCATCGCCGTGATCGGCCTCGGCTATGTGGGCCTGCCGCTGGCGGTGGCGTTCGGCGCTCGCCACGACACGCTCGGCTACGACATCGATGCGCAGCGCGTGGCGCAACTGCGCGACGGGCACGACCAGACCCTGGAACTGGAGGCCGAGGAACTGCGCGCCGGCGTGCACCTGCGCTACAGCGACGACGCGGCGGCGCTGCGCGACCGCAACGTGTACATCGTCACCGTACCGACCCCGATCGATGCGCACGAACAGCCCGACCTGCAGCCGCTGCGCCAGGCCAGCGAGTTGCTGGCCGGCGTGCTCAAGCGCGGCGACCTGGTGATCTACGAGTCCACCGTCTACCCGGGCACCACCGAGGAAGTCTGCGTGCCGCTGCTGGAGCAGGGCTCGGGATTGCGCTGCGACGTCGACTTCCATTGCGGCTACAGCCCGGAGCGGGTCAATCCCGGCGACCGCCAGCGGCGCCTGGCCGACATCCGCAAGATCACCTCGGGCTCGAACCCGGCCGCCGCCGATGCGGTGGACGCGCTGTATGCCGGCATCATCGCGGCCGGCACCTGGCGCGCGCCGTCGATCCGCGTGGCCGAGGCGGCCAAGGTGGTCGAGAACATCCAGCGCGACGTCAACATCGCCCTGGTCAACGAACTCGCCCTCATCTTCGACCGCCTCGGCATCGATACCCAGGACGTGCTGGACGCGGCCGGCACCAAGTGGAACTTCCTGCCGTTCCGGCCCGGCCTGGTCGGGGGCCACTGCATCGGCGTGGATCCGTACTACCTGCTGCACAAGTCCGAGAGCGTGGGCTACCACCCGGACCTGATCCACACCGCGCGCCAGGTCAACAACCGGGTCGGCGCGCATGTCGCCGCGCGGGTGCAGGCACTGCTGGCCGGCAAGGGCGTGGCGATGGCCGATGCGTCCGTGCTGGTGCTCGGCGTCACCTTCAAGGAGAACTGCCCGGACCTGCGCAACAGCCGCGCGCTGGAGCTGGTGCAGGCGCTGGCCGCGGCCGGCGCCCGCGTCGATGCCTGCGATCCCTGGGCCGATCCGCAGGCGGCGCAGACGCATGGCGTGGACCTGCTGCCCGAGCCGGTGCCCGGCCGCTACGACGCGGTGGTGCTGGCGGTGGCGCACGCGGCCTACCGCGACCTGGACGCAGCGCAGATCCGCGCGCTCGGCACGCCCGATCTGGTGGTCTACGACGTCAAGTCGGTGTGGCCGCGCGCGGCGGTGGACGACCGGCTGTAGCGCAGTTCTCGGGCGCGCGTACCGTCTGGTGTCACCGGCGCATTGGCATGCGCTGGCTGTACCTGCGCCAAGCGGCCCCGATGACGGTTGCAACGCCATGAGCGCGACACCCTCTACACTCGCCGGCTTACGACGCCTGCGAGGACCGCGATGCACCGCTACCTAGCCTATATCGCCAGCTGCGTGCTGCTGGCGCTGTCCATCGCCCTGTGCGCGATCTGGCCGCTGTGGGGCTGGGGCGTGGCCGCCTTCGCGGTGCTGGCGGTGCTGGGCACCGTGGACCTGCTGCAGACCCGCAGCACCCTGCGCCGCAATTATCCGATCCTGGCGCATTTCCGCTACGGCCTGGAATCGGTCGGCCCGGAGATGCGCCAGTACTTCCTGCAGAGCGACATCGAGGAGGCGCCGTTCTCGCGGCAGCAGCGCGCCCTGGTCTACCAGCGCGCCAAGAACGTGATGGACGTGGTGCCGTTCGGCACCCAGCGCAGCACCTACGCGCCGGACTACGAATGGATCAACCATTCGCTGGCCACCTGCGAGATCGCCGACCACGACTTCCGCGTCACCATCGGCGCCGGCTGCGCGCAGCCGTACGCGGCCAGCGTGTTCAACATCTCGGCGATGAGCTTCGGCGCGCTGTCGGCCAACGCCATCCGCGCGCTCAACGCCGGCGCGCGCCAGGGCGGCTTCTACCACGACACCGGCGAGGGCTCGATCTCGCCCTACCACCGCGAGTGCGGCGGCGACCTGGTGTGGGAGATCGGTTCGGGCTACTTCGGCTGCCGCGACGAGCGGGGGCGCTTCGACCCGCAGCGCTTCGTCGCCAACGCGACGCTGGAGCAGGTCAAGATGATCGAGGTCAAGCTCTCGCAAGGCGCCAAGCCGGGCCACGGCGGCGTGCTGCCAGCGGCCAAGGTCAGTGCCGAGATCGCCGCCACCCGCGGCGTCGCCATGGGCCAGGACTGCGTCTCGCCGTCGCGGCATTCGGCGTTCACCACGCCGCTGGAGCTGCTGCAGTTCGTGGCCCGGCTGCGCGAGCTGTCCGGCGGCAAGCCCACCGGTTTCAAGCTGGCCATCGGCCACCCCTGGGAGTGGTTCGCCATCGCCAAGGCGATGCAGGAAAGCGGCCTGTACCCGGATTTCATCGTCGTCGACGGCGCCGAGGGCGGCACCGGCGCGGCGCCGGCGGAGTTCATCGACCACGTCGGCGTGCCGATGCACGAGGCCCTGCTGCTGGTGCACAACACCTTGGTCGGGCTGGACATCCGCGAGCGCATCAAGCTCGGCGCCGCCGGCAAGATCACCAGCGCCTTCGATATCGCGCGCACCCTGGCGCTGGGCGCGGACTGGTGCAACGCCGGGCGCGGCTTCATGTTCGCGCTGGGCTGCATCCAGTCGCTGAGCTGCCACAGCGACCGCTGCCCGACCGGCATCGCCACCCAGGACCGGCGCCGCTGGCAGCACCTGGACCCCACCGACAAGGCCACCCGGGTCGCGCACTACCACGCCAACACGCTCAAGGCCCTGCGCGAACTGCTCAGCGCCGCCGGGTTGACGCATCCTTCGCAACTGGGGCCGGAGCACATCCTGCGCCGCATCTCGCAGGTGGAGATCCGCTCGCTGGCCTCGCTGTACCGCTACCTGGAGCCGGGCGAACTGCTGCGCACCGTGCCCGACCATGCGGTCTTCCACGATTACTGGGGCGACGCGCGCAGCGATTCGTTCCAGCCGCCGGAGAGGATCCGGCGCCTGCGCGACAGCAAGTCGCAATGAGCGAGGCGCCGTCGGCGCGGTTGCGGCCGGCGCCTGCTGCAGGCGCTGGAGCAGCGCCTGGCGCCGTGTCCGCGCATCCATCTCGCCGCGGCGCTGAATGCGGTGGCGTTCTACCTTGCGCAGGGCTATGCCGTGGTAAGCGAGGGAAGCTACCCGCATCCCTGCGGGATCGTCCTCGATTGCGTGTTCATGGAGAAGCGCGCCGCGCCGGCGGTGCCGTGAGGTAGGCATCCCACAACCGATGCGTTCTGACAGCGGCGGGGCAGGGCGTTCGCTTTTTTGCATCGCCGCATCGGTCACGCATGCTCGCCATCGCTGCCGCCGCCCGTTATCGTGCCGTTTCCTTCTCAGCGTGCCGCGCATGAATCAGCCCTCGGTCCCCGACGTCGTTCCCGCGCCGCTGCCCGTCGACGAAGCCGAGCGCCTGCGCGCGCTGGCCGAGCTGGGGATGCTGGACACTGCACCGGAACCGGCGTTCGACGACCTGATCTGGCTGACCAGCCAGTTGTGCGAGGTGCCGATCGCGCTGATTTCGCTGATCGACGAGCGCCGGCAATGGCTCAAGGCCAGTTGCGGCCTGCCTGCCGGCACCACCGGGTATCCGCGCGAGATGGCGTTCTGCACCTATGCCTTGCTGGAGCCGCAGTTGCTGGAGGTGCCGGACGCCACGCTGGATCCGCGTTTCGCCGGCAACCCGCTGGTGTGCGGCGCGCCACACCTGCGTTTCTACGCTGGCATGCCGCTGATCGGCGACCAGGGCTATAGCTACGGCACCCTGTGCGTGATCGACATCCGTCCGCGGCAGTTGGACGAACGCCAGCGCGAAGGTCTGCAGCGCCTGGCCAGGCAGGTCACCGCGCATCTGGAGGCGCGCCGCGATGCGCGCATCGCCCACGACCAGGCCAAGACGCTGAGCCTGCTGCTGGAAACCATGCCCGACGGCGTGGTGTCGTGCCAGGCCGACGGCACGCTGGGCGAGTTCAACCAGGTGGCGCGGCAGTGGCACGGCGCCGATCCGCGCGCCTTGCCGCCCGAACAGTGGGCGAAGTACTTCGACCTGTTCGACGCCAGCGGCCAGCGGCTGCTGACCAGTGACGAGGTGCCGCTGGTCCGTGCCTGGCGCGGCGAATCGGTGCGCGATGCGGAAATGGTGATCGCCGCCAAGGGACAACCGCCGCGCAGCGTGCTGTGCAATGCGGAACGGCTGGAGGGCGGCGATGGGCGCAGCCTGGGCGCGGTGTGCGTGATGCGCGACGTCAGCGTCGAACGCGCGGCGTCGCATGCGGCGCTGCTGGCCGGGCAGCGTTTCTCCGGCGCGTTCTCGGCGGCCGCGCACGGCATGGCGCTGGTGTCGCTGGAAGGGCACTGGCTGGACGTCAACGACGCCTTGTGCGCGATGCTCGGCTACAGCCGCGCGGAGCTGCTGGAACTGCGCTTCCAGGATTTGACCCATCCCGAGGACCTGGCCGAGGACATGGAACAGGTGGCTGCGTTGATCGCCGGCCGCCGCAGCGACTACCGCAGCGAAAAGCGCTACCGCCATCGCGACGGCCATACCGTGCGTGCGCGTCTGTCGGTGTCGCTGGTGCGCGACGAACAGCGGCGCCCGCTGCATTTCGTCACCCACATCCAGGACATCACCGAGCAGCACCTGGCCGAACACCGCCTGCGCGACAGCGAGGCGCAGTTGCGCACCATCGCCGACAATGCGCCGGCGCTGATCGCCTATCTCGACCGCGACCTGCGCTACCAGTTCGTCAATCGGCCATATGCGGAGTGGTTCGCGCTGGCACCGGAGCGCATCGTCGGCCGCCGCCTGCACGAGGTGCTGGATCCGCAGCAACTGGCCCTGCTGCAACCTCACCTGCCGGCGGCGCTGCAGGGCGTGCCGGCGCAGTTCGACGCCGAGCTGTGCGATGCCACCGATGCGTTGCGGATCATGCATTTCAGCCTGATTCCGGACGTGGCGCTGGCGCCGCAGCGGATCGGCCTGCATCTGATGATCAGCGACATCACCGGGCAGACCCGGTTGGCGCGGCTGCTGGAAGAGCGCGCGCTGCGCGACGAACTGACCGGGCTGCCGAACCGGATGGCCTGGAACCAGACCCTGCGGCGGCGCATGAACGAGCGCCGTGGCCAGGGCCAGGTGGCGGTGATGTTCCTGGATCTGAACGACTTCAAGAGCGTCAACGACCGTTTCGGCCATCACGTCGGCGATGCGCTGCTGGTGCACTTCGCGCGGCTGCTGCAACGTTGCCTGCGCGGGCAGGACAGCATCGCGCGGTTGGGCGGCGACGAGTTCGTGGTGCTGCTGGAAGGCCTGGCCGACGCCAGGCGCGAAGTGCTGGCGGCCGCGGCGCGGATCATGGAGGCGTGCACGGACGGCTGCGAGGTCAGTGGTCGGCACCTGCCGTTGCAGCCGAGCATCGGCATCGCCGTGCAGGCCGGGCCCGGTTTTGATCCGGTGCTGCTCACCCAGCGCGCCGACGAGGCCATGTACGTGGCCAAGCGCGATCCGCAGGCGCGGGTGCAGATCGCAACCCTCTGAGCGCGGTCCGCCGGCGCGATGCCGGCGCTGGCTACGGTGCGGTGTCCGCGGCCACGCGCCGGAACGGATAGTGACCGCCATCGGCGTCGAGCGTGCCCTGGTCGGCATCGCCGGGCGTATCGAAGCGGATGACGATGTCCTGCGCGCTCAGGAAGAACGCGTGATCCGACGCGGGAATCAGTGGGTAGGCCTGATCCTTGCGCAGTTCCACCAGCAGGCGGCCCTGCGCTTCGCGGATCCGGAACGTGCCCAGCTCGGGGATGGCGAAGCTGCCGACGAAGCGCCGTTGCGCGGCGATGTCCACGGCGATGGCGGTACGCCGGATCGGCTGGAAGTCCGGCCAGGCATAGGCCGCGGCGACGGCGCGCACGATCTCCAGACCCAACTGGTAGCCCTGGTCACCGTTACTCAGCACCACGGCGCCATCGCATCCTTGCGGATACACCACCAGCGTGGCCTTGTAGCCGGCGTTGGAACCGTCGTGATAGACGTACTTGCGCGCGCTGGCGCCGCCGATGTTCAGGCCCAGGCCGTAGCCGTCCCGCACCGGGGTCATCATGGCGCGGGCGCTGGCGGCGGACAGCACGCGGCCGCGGCCGGCCTGCGCAGCGCACAGTTCGATCGCATAGCGCGCCAGGTCCTGCGCGTTGGTCCACAGGCCGGCCGCGGCCAGTTCCGGGTAGGTGTGCGGGCCGCCTGCCACCAGCGCGCCATTGGAATCGTGCGGTTGCGCCGCGTGCGCCAGATCGCGTGCGGGCAGCGGTTGGCGGAAACTGCTGGCGCGCATGCGCAGCGGCGCCAGCACGCGCTGCTGCAGCAGCGTTGGAAAGTCCTGCCCGCCGACGTCGATCAGCAACTGCTGCATCACCGTGTAGCCGCCGCCCGAATAGCGGTAGCGCACCCCGACCGGCGCCTCCACCCGCACCGGCGCCGAGTTCGCGGGCGCCTGGCCGTCGAGCACCTGCTGCAGGGTGGGGACGGCGGCGCCGCGGGCGTAGCCATCGAAACCGTGCACGCTGGTGCCGGCGGTGTGCGACAGCAGTTGGCGCAGGGTCACCGGATGGTCGTGGCTGTCGGCGGAATCGGGCAGGGTCCACGAGGTCAGTCGCGCATTGACCGGGGCGTCCAGCGCCACGCGTCCGTCCTGGACCAGGGACAAGGCCGCCATCGCCGCCACCGGCTTGCTCACCGAGCCAGCCTGGAACAGGGTCCTGGCATCGACCGCAGCGCCGCCAGTGGCGGTGACGCCATAGCCCTTGGCCCAGGCGACGCGGCCGCGATGGATCACCGCGATCGCCACGCCCGGCACGTGCAGCGCGTCCATCTGATCGAGCAGCGACAGCTGCGCGCCTGCCTGGTTCTGGATGACGACGGCCGGCAACAGGCCTTGCTCGACCTGCCGGATCTTCGGGCTGGTGCTGGGCGCGGCGCTCGCGGCCACGACGTTGCCGGCCAGGCCAAGTGCGCAGAACAGGATCGATGGACGCATGCGTCGCTCCAGGCGGGAGGTGAGCTGGAACCGCGAGACAGCCGCGGTCGCCACGTCCGTGCAGGAATACGTCGTGCGGCCACGACGACGACAGGCCCGAAGGTCACTGGCCATTCCGGCCAGTCGCGTGCCGGCGCCGCTCAGCGCGTGGCGCGTTGCAGCCAGGCCACCGCGCCGCGCCCGGCGCGCACGCCGCTGGCGAAGCACGCGGTGAGCAGGTAGCCGCCGGTCGGCGCTTCCCAGTCGAGCATTTCGCCGGCGCAGAAGGTGCCGGGCAGTGCCCGCAGCATCAGCTGCGCATCCAGCGCTTCCAGGCGCACGCCGCCGGCGCTGCTGATCGCCTCGGCCAGTGGGCGCGGGCGCAGCAGGGTCAGCGGCAGGCGCTTGAGCGTGGCCGCGGCCAGCGCCGGATCCTGGCCGGCCTGCTTGCCGAGGATCTCGAACAGCAGCGCCGCCTTGACCCCGTCGATGCCGGCCTGGCGGCGCAGATGCTCGCCGAAGCTGCGGCCGCTGCGCGGCTTGCCCAGTTCGGCCTGCAGCCGCGGTAGATCCCGGCCGGGCGCCAGGTCCAGCCACAGCGTGGCCGGGCCGTGCGCGGCGATGGACTCGCGCAGGTCCGCGGCCAGCGCATAGATCAGGCTGCCTTCGATGCCGTGTTCGCCGACCACGCATTCGCCCTGCAGCGACTGCGCCTGGCCCTGCGCATCGTGCCAGTGCGCGACCACCGGCTTCAGCGGCGCGCCGGCGTGGCGTTCGCGGAAATAGGCGCTCCAGTCCACGTCGAAGCCGCAGTTGGCCGGCTGCAGCGGCGCGACCTCCACACCGCGCGTGCGCAGCGTGTCCTGCCAGGCGCCGTCGGAACCGAGTTGCGGCCAGCTGCCGCCACCGAGCGCCAGCACGCAGGCATCGGCCTGCACGCGCTGCTCGCCGTCGGCACCGGCGAAACGCAGCGCGCCGTCCGCGTCCCAGCCCAGCCAGCGCTGCTGCACGTGGAAGCGCACGCCTGCGTCCTTCAGCCGCCGCACCCAGCCGCGCAGCAGCGGTGCGGCCTTGCGATCCAGCGGGAACACCCGGCCGGAGCTGCCCACATAGGTCTCCACGCCCTGCGCCTGCGCCCAGGCGCGCAGCGCGTCGGCATCGAAGTCGGCCAGCCACTCGCCGACCGCCGTCGCGCGCTCGCGATAGCGCGCGACGAAGCGCTCGAACGGATCGGAGTGGGTCAGGTTGAGGCCGCCCTTGCCGGCGATCAGGAACTTGCGTCCCACCGAGCCCTTGGCCTCGTACACGTCGACCTCGGCGCCGGCGGCGCGCGCGGTCTCGGCGGCGATCAGCCCCGCCGGGCCGCCGCCGACGATGGCGAGGCGGCCGCGCACCGGCGCGGCATGCTTGCTGGCGGGCATCGGCGCAGTCGACTCAACGCGGCTGGACATCGAGCAGTTCGACCTCGAACACCAGCGAGGCGCCCGGCGGGATCACCCCGCCGGCGCCGCTGTCGCCGTAGCCGTAGTCCGACGGCAGCATCAACAGGCGTTTGCCGCCCACGCGCATGCCGGCCACGCCCTCGTCCCAGCCGCGGATCACCTGGCCGCCGCCGAGCACGAAGCTGAAGGGCTGGCCGTGGTCGGCGGAGGCGTCGAACTTCTCGCCGCGCTTGTCCTTGGCGTGCTCGTCGTACAGCCAGCCGGTGTAGTGCACGGTAACGCGGCTGCCGGGGCGAGCCTCGGCGCCGTCGCCGACCCGCTCGTCGGTGGCCTGGAACGCGGCGATGCTGCCGCCGGGCGGCGGACCCGGCGGGGTGCAGCCAATCAGCAGCCACGCCGGCAACGACAGGCTCAACAGCAGCAGGATTCGGCGCATGCGGGACGTCCACGGCGGGCAGGGCGTGCAAGGGTAGCGCATCGCCGCAGCGGCTATCATGCGGCGCATGGCCAAACTGCTGCTCAATCTGCGTCACGTGCCCGACGACGAACGCGCCGAGGTCTGCGCGCTGCTCGACGCCGCCGGCATCGGCTACTACGAAACCCGCGCCGGCACCTTCGGCATCTCCGCCGGTGGCATCTGGTTGCGCGAGGACGCCGAGCAGGCGCGGGCCAAGGCGCTGCTGGCCGAGTACCAGGCCCAGCGCGGCGAACGCGCCCGCGCCGAGCGCGCCGCGGCGCTGCGCGACGGCAGCGCGGAGACCTTCGCCAGCCTGCTGCGGCGGCGCCCGCTGTTCGTGCTGGCGACGCTGCTGGGCATGCTGCTGGTCGCCTCGCTGGTGCTGCTGCCGTTCCTGTTGCTGCGCGGCTAGCGGCGACGCTGGCGCTTGGGGGCATGCCTCGACGCGCTTCGCCGAAGCGCCGGTGCGCGGGAGGCGCGGACCGTGCTGCTGCAGCGGTCGTGCGTCGCAGGCTCTAAAATGCGCCGATGATCGCCAACACCGCCGCCTACCACTTCGTCGCCATCGCCGACCCCGACGCGCTCGCCGCGCAATTGCACGCCTGGGCGCAGGACGGCGACCTGCGCGGCACGGTGCTGGTGGCGGGCGAGGGCATCAACCTGTTCCTGGCCGGCACGCCGGCGGCGATCGACGGCTTCTACGCGCAGCTGCGCGCCGACCCGCGCTTCGCCGATCTGCGCATCAAGACCAGCCCCAGTGCGCAGCAGCCGTTCGCGCGGCTGAAGGTCAAGGTCAAGCCGGAGATCATCAGCTTCCGCCGCGACGCCGCCTCGCCGCTGGAGGCGGCGCGCGCGCCGGCGGTGGCGCCGGCCACGCTGCAACGCTGGTTGCGCCAGGGCCACGACGATGCCGGCCGGCGCGTGGTGCTGCTGGATACGCGCAATGCGCAGGAAGTGGCCTACGGCACCTTCGCCGGCGCGCTGACCCTGCCGATCGTCAAGTTCACCGAGCTGCCGGAAGCGCTGGCCCCGCATCGCGCGGCGCTGGCCGACGCCACCGTGGTCAGCTTCTGTACCGGTGGCATCCGCTGCGAGAAGGCCGCGCTGTGGATGCGCGCCGACGGCATGGACAACGTGCTGCAGCTGGACGGCGGCATCCTCGGCTACTTCGAGGAAGTGGGTGGCGAAGGCTACGACGGCCGCTGCTTCGTCTTCGACGAGCGCGTGGCGCTGGATCCGCAGTTGGAGCCGATGGTGGGCGGCTGATTGCCGCGGGATTGGGGATTCGGAATTGGGGATTGGCAAAGGCGGGTTGCTGCCAGCTATGCACGTGGCCCGTCAGGTAAGGCAACACCCGCTTTAACGAATCCCCAATCCCGACTCCCCAATCCCCACGCCCTCAGGCGTACTGCATCTTGCGCGTCATCCCGCCATCGACCACGAACTCCTGGCCGGTGATGAAGCCCGCCTGCGCCGACAGCAGATAGACCGCCAGCGCGCCGATGTCCGGTGGCGTACCGACACGACCTACCGGATGCTGTGCATGGTCCTGTCGCGACAGCTTGGGCGTGCGTCGCGCGTTCGGCTTGCGCCAAGCGTCGGTGGCGATCCAGCCGGGGCTGATGCAGTTGACCCGCACCGCCGGCCCGGCGCTGATCGCCAGCGCGTGAGTGAAGGCCACCAGTCCGCCCTTGGACGCGGCGTAGGCCTCGGTGTCCGGTTCGGACTGCTGCGCGCGGGTGGAGGCGATGTTGACGATGGCGCCGCCGCCGTGGCTGTCGCGCAACGCCGGCAGGGCATGTTTGCTGCACAGGAATGCACCGCCCAGGCTCGCCCCCAGCCGCCGGTTCCATTCGCGCAGCGACAATTGCGCCAGCGGGCCGGTATGCGGATCGGCGATCCCGGCGTTGTTGACCAGTCCATCGATGCGGCCGAACCGGGTCAGCGCGGCATCGACGAAGCGGCGCACGCTCGCTTCGGCGGCCACGTCGACGCGACGGAACAGCAGGCGTTCGCCAACGTCCAGCTCGGCCACGCAGGCACGCCCGGCATCGGCATCGAGATCGCCGAACACGACGTTGCCGCCAGCGCCCAGCACTGCCTGCACCACGCCGCGGCCGATGCCCTGGGCGCCGCCGGTGACCAGCACCACACGGTCGCGTAAGGGCAGGGCTGGGACGGGGGCGGGCGATGGAATCAGCGGCATGGCGGCGACCAGGAGAAAGCAGGGGGCGCCAGCGTAGCCGGCGCACCGTGCAACCGGCGTGGTAGCGCCGTAGTGCAGTTCGCCAAAGCCCCTCTCCCCTCGGGAGAGGGATTGGGGTGAGGGTACGGCGCGCAGCGCTCGCGCGGATTTGGCGACACGAGGCTTCGCCCGTACCCTC
>NZ_NKUH01000137.1:0-3841 GCF_009192895.1 Xanthomonas sp. LMG 12460
CCCTATGGACGACCACCCCACACCCCCTCCCCCGCGCCGCAACGGCGCCCATGTCCCCGCTTTCCTTGGCGCCAAGGAGCGCGCGCATGCTTGAACTGTTGATCGTTGCAGCCCTCATCCTGCTCAACGGTTTCTTCGCGATGTCCGAGATGTCGCTGATGACCTCGCGCAAGAGCCGGCTGAAGCAGATGGCCCAGTCCAGCACGCGCGCGGCCAAGGCGCTGGCGCTGGCCGAGAACCCCGAGCACTTCCTGTCCACCGTGCAGATCGGCATCACCGCCATCGGCATCCTCACTGGTACCTTCGGCGGCGAGGCCATGGGCGTGGCGATCGCGGCCAAGCTGCAGGCGCTGTTCCCGGCGCTGGCGGCCAACTTCACCCTGTTCGGCGACCCGCAGCCGTGGTCGGCGCTGATCGGCAAGACCCTGGCGATCGTGCTGATCACCTTCCTGACGCTGATCTTCGGCGAACTGGTGCCCAAGCGCCTGGCCCTGACCCGTTCGGAGGTCATCGCCGGCGTCGTCGCCATCCCCATGGGCTGGCTGGCCAAGGCCGCCGCGCCGTTCGTCTGGGTGCTGTCGCGCTCGACCCGGCTGGTGCTGCGCCTGCTCGGCCTGGGCAAGGAGGAGTCGGCCTCGGTGACCGAAGAGGAGATCCGCATGCTGGTGGCCGAGAGCCACGAGGCCGGCGTGATCGACGCGCACGAGCGCGACATGATGAACCGGGTCATGCGCCTGGGCGACCGCACCGCCGACAGCCTGATGACCCCGCGCAACCGCATCGCCTGGCTCGATGCCAACGCCGAGCCGCAGCGCAACCTGCAGGTGATGCGCGAACACGAGTTCTCGCGCTACCCGGTGTACCGCGGCAGCGACCAGGACATCGCCGGCGTGCTGGAGGTGAAATCGCTGGTCACGCGCATGGACGGCGACGCCACCCAGTTGTTCCAGAGCCTGCGCGACACCTTGTTCGTGTCCGAGTCCACCCACGCGATGAAGCTGCTGGAGATCTTCCGCGAAGAGCAGCAATCGATGGCGCTGGTGGTGGACGAGTACGGCGAGATCCAGGGCCTGGTGACGATCAGCGACCTGATGGGCGCGGTGGTCGGGCGCCTGCAGTCGGCCGACAACGCCGACGAGGACGCACTGGTGGTGACCCGCGCCGACGGCTCGCTGCTGATCGACGGCTCGCTGGCGATCGAGGACCTGCGCGAACTGCTGGGCGGCGCCGAGCTGCCCAGCGCCGAGGAAGGCGACTACAACACCCTGGCCGGCCTGTGCATCTACTACTTCGGCCGCATCCCGCACGCCGGCGAGTTCTTCGACTGGGCCGGCTGGCGCATCGAGATCGTGGACCTGGACGGCGCGCGCGTGGACAAGCTGCTGCTGCGCAGGCTGCAGGACGAGAACAGCGATGACATCACCGGGTGACGCACCCGGCGGTGCGCCGCACGAGGGCGACCACGGCTACAGCGCCGAGGGCATCCGCACCCTGCTCGACACCTTCGTCCTCGGCGACCCGGACGAACACCTGCGGCTGCGGCTGATCCTCGCCGACCTGCAGCAGAGCGCGTTCGGCGTGTTCCTGTTCGTGGCGATCCTGCCGGCGTTCCTGCCGGTGCCGGGCCTGGCCGGCGGCATCAGCGGGCCGCTGGTGACGCTGATCGGCCTGCAGATGCTGATCGGCCTGCGCAAGCCGTGGCTGCCGCGCTTCATCGGCGAGCGCGGGCCGCGCCGCCGCACCATGCAGCGCTTCGTCGGCCGCATCGCGCCGTGGCTGCGGCGCCTGGACCGACTGCTCAAGCCGCGCCTGCCGATGCTGGTCGATACCCTGCCGGCGCGCGCCTTCAGTGGGCTGCTGCTGATCGTGCTGGGGATCCTGCTGTCGCTGCCGATTCCGTTCACCAACTACGCCTTCGGCGCGATGCTGTTGCTGTTCGCGCTGGCGCTGCTGGAACGGGACGGCGGACTGATGCTGCTGTCGTGGCTGGGCAGCATCGCCGTGGCGCTGAGCCTGGGATTGGCCTCGGACCAGGTGGTCGACCTGGGCCGGGAGTGGATGCACAAGCTGCGCTGAGCGCAGGCGGCAGTGGAGCGCCCGCTGTCCGCTTACTTCACCAGGTACAGTTCCGTCTCGCTGGCGAACACGTTGCGCATGTGCGACGGCCGCACGGACGCACCCTTGGCGGGGCGTTCCGGCGTCTGGGCGCGCAGGCGCTCCAGGCATTTGCTCATCTGTTGCAAGGCCGCCTCCAGTCCACATTCGTGCACCGGCGCCATCGGATGCTGTGCGTTCATTGCCGATCCCCCTGTTCGCGTCAGTTGTACGGCCGTGTCCCGAGGCCGAACGCCACGCTGATGCGCGACGCGAAACGATGACATACCCGGGAAAATCAAGACATCGTGAAAGCGGCGCGCGATGTGATGCCCATCAACGCAAATATGGCAATGAGCGCCCGCGCGCGTCTGCGCGTGTAGACACCCGCGCAGATACGCGCATCACGCGGCCGCGGCGACCTGCGTCCAGGCGTCCGACGCCAGTTGGAACGAGCGCAAGCGCGCCGCGTGATCGTGGATGTTGGCGGTCAGCAGCAACTCGTCCGGGCGGTGCCGCGCGACGAAGTCCGACAGCCCCTGTGCGACCGCGTTGACATCGCCCAGCACCGTGCAGGCCAGTGCGCGTTCCACACCAAGCTTCTCGTGCGGTGCCCAGAACGCCTCGATGTCGTCGATCGGCGGCGGAATCAGCCCGGGACGGCCGCGGCGCAGGTTGACGAAGCTCTGCTGTTGGGTGGTGAACAGACGCCGCGCCTCGGCCGTGGACGCGGCGGCCACCACGTTCAGGGCCAGCACCGCATATGGCGCCTGCAGGCGCGTGGAAGCGCGGAACTCGCGGCGATACACCGCCAGCGCCTCGTCCATCGCATCCGGGGCGAAATGCGAGGCAAAGGCGAACGGCAGGCCCATCGCCGCAGCCAGGCGCGCGCTGAACAGGCTGGAGCCGAGCAGCCACACCGGCACCTCGATGCCGGCACCGGGCACGGCGCGCACCAGTTGTCCGTCGACTGCCGGCTCGAAATAGCGCAGCAGTTCGGCCACGTCGTGCGGGAACTGGTCGGCACTGTCGAAGTAACGGCGCAACGCGCGTGCCGTGGCCTGGTCGGTGCCGGGTGCGCGCCCCAGCCCCAGGTCGATGCGACCGGGATACAGCGAGGCCAGCGTGCCGAACTGCTCGGCCACCTGCAGCGGCGCATGGTTGGGCAGCATGATGCCGCCGGCGCCGACGCGGATGCGCCTGGTGCCGCCGGCCACATGCCCGATCAACACCGCGGTGGCGGCGCTGGCGATGCCGGGCATGTTGTGATGCTCGGCCAGCCAGTAGCGGTGGTAGCCCCAGCGTTCGGCGTGCTGGGCCAGGTCCAGCATGTTGGCGAAGGCGGCGCTGGTGTCGCTGCCTTCGCAGACCGGGGCGAGGTCGAGAATGGAGATCGGCATCATGGTGAGGCGGGTTCCTGCAGGCGATGCCGACGAGATGGGGGCGCGCGGCGTCGCTTGCAGGGGGCGCGACCGGAACGCTGATTTGCGCTGGATGTGGGCAGGAGGATGCTTGGCTGGCGGTCGTACCCTCACCCCAACCCCTCTCCCGGTGGGAGAGGGGCTTTTGGCTCTTCCTTCTCCCCTCGGGAGAAGGTGCCCCGCAGGGGCGGATGAGGGTACGGGCGAAGCCCTCGCATTGTCAGATCCAGGCGGGCGCTGCGCGCTCCGTACCCTCACCCCACCCCCTCTCCTGGTGGGAGAGGGGCTTTGGCTTCTCCCTTCTCCCGCCGGGAGAAGGTGCCCCG
>NZ_NKUH01000138.1:0-989 GCF_009192895.1 Xanthomonas sp. LMG 12460
CCGGAAGAGAAGGCGCGCGGCATCACGATCTCGACCGCCCACGTGGAATACGAATCCCCGACGCGCCACTACGCGCACGTGGATTGCCCGGGTCACGCGGACTACGTCAAGAACATGATCACCGGTGCGGCGCAGATGGACGGCGCGATCCTGGTGTGCTCGGCCGCTGACGGCCCGATGCCGCAGACCCGCGAGCACATCCTGCTGTCGCGCCAGGTCGGCGTGCCGCACATCGTGGTGTTCCTGAACAAGGCCGACATGGTCGACGACGCCGAGCTGCTTGAGCTGGTCGAGATGGAAGTGCGCGAGCTGCTGAGCAAGTACGACTTCCCGGGCGACGACACCCCGATCATCCACGGTTCGGCCCGTCTGGCGCTGGAAGGCGACCAGAGCGAGATCGGCGTGCCGGCGATCCTGAAGCTGGTGGACGCGCTGGACTCGTTCATCCCGGAGCCGCAGCGCGACGTGGACAAGCCGTTCCTGATGCCGGTGGAAGACGTGTTCTCGATCTCGGGCCGCGGCACCGTGGTGACCGGTCGTATCGAGCGCGGCATCATCAAGGTGGGCGACGAAATCGAAATCGTCGGCATCCGTGCGACGCAGAAGACCACCGTGACCGGCGTGGAAATGTTCCGCAAGCTGCTGGACCAGGGCCAGGCGGGCGACAACGCGGGCCTGCTGCTGCGCGGCACCAAGCGTGACGACGTGGAGCGCGGCCAGGTGCTGTGCAAGCCGGGTTCGATCAAGCCGCACACCGAGTTCGAAGCCGAGGTGTACGTGCTGTCGAAGGACGAGGGCGGCCGTCACACCCCGTTCTTCAAGGGCTACCGTCCGCAGTTCTACTTCCGCACCACCGACATCACCGGTGCGGTGCAGCTGCCGGAAGGCGTGGAGATGGTGATGCCGGGCGACAACGTCAAGATGGTGGTGACGCTGATCAACCCGGTGGCGATGGACGAAGGCCTGCGCTTCGCGATCCGCGAAGGCGG
>NZ_NKUH01000139.1:0-1573 GCF_009192895.1 Xanthomonas sp. LMG 12460
GCTGGTGCTGATGGGCCACTCCGCCGGCGCGCACATCGCCGCGCTGCTGGCCACCGACGCTCATTGGCTGCAGGCGCAGGGCCTGTCGCCGCGGCAACTGTGCGGCCTGGTCGGGCTGGCCGGCCCCTACGACTTCCTGCCGCTGACCGATCCGGACCTGATCGGCATGTTCGGCCAGGACCCGGCGCAACAGCGGCGCTCGCAGCCGGTGAACTTCGTCGACGGCGACGAGCCGCCGGCGCTGCTGCTGCACGGCGACGCCGACACCGTGGTGGAGCCGCACAACAGCCAGTCGCTGCAGGCCGCGCTGGAGCGCGCCGGGGTACCGGCCGAACTGAAGACCTATCCCGGCGTCGGCCACATGCGCCTGGTGCTGGCGCTGCGCAAGGACGACCCGGCGCTGCCGGTCATGGCCGACAGCATCGCCTTCGTGCGTGCCTGCCCGGCACGTCCCGCCGCCCGCTGACCCGGACGACGCGGACGGAACTCAACCGTCCGCGCTGCCGAGCAGTTCGAATGGACCACCCTGCTGCAGCGCGCGCTGATAGGCGGGGCGCTGCTCGATCCGCTGCACGAACCCGGCCAGGTTCGGATGCGTCTGCAGGCCGATGCGCGCCGCGGCGGCCTGCACCGGGAAGCTCATCTGCACGTCCGCGGCGGTGAAGCGGTCGCCGGCGAACCAGCCGGTCTCGGCCAGTTCGCGCTCCATCCAGTCCAGGTGCAGGCGCACCTGCGGACCGACGAAACCATGCATCGCCTTGTCGACGATGGCCTTGGCGATCGGCCGCGCGAAGAACGGCATCTTCGCCGAGCGGATCCGCCCGAACACCAGGCTCATCAGCAGCGGCGGCATCGCCGACCCCTCGGCGTAGTGCATCCAGTAGCGGTAGCGCAGGCGCTCGGGCGAATCCAGCGGCTGCGGCGCCGGCGACAGCGTGCTGCCGGTGTCGTAGCGGTCCACCAGATAGTCGAGGATGGCCCCGGACTCGGCGAGGACGTGGCCGTCGTCCACCAGCACCGGCGACTTGCCCAGCGGATGGATCGCGCGCAGCTCGGGCGGCGCCAGCATGGTCTTGGGATCGCGCTGGTACTTGATCACCTGGTACGGCAGCGCCAGTTCCTCCAGCAACCACAGCACGCGCTGCGACCGGGACTGGTTGAGGTGATGCACGGTGATCATGGCGACGGCTCCGGAGCTCGGGGGCCGCCATGGTAGCCGGATGCAGGTGTGAACCCGCGCATGCAGGGCATCGTCGCTGCATCTGGCGCCATGGCGACGGCGCCGCGATCAGCGGGAACCCGCTGTCCGAAAAAAGAAACGCCCAAACAAAAACGCCGGAAGCTTGCGCTCCCGGCGTTCGGCACCTTGCGGTGGCAGGCGTCCTTAGACGGCCTGCACCTGGTCAGCCTGCATACCCTTCTGGCCCTGCACGGCGACGAAGGTCACCTTCTGGCCTTCCTGCAGCGACTTGAAGCCGGTGCCCTGGATCGCGCGGAAATGCACGAACAGGTCCGGGCCGCTTTCCGGGGTGATGAAGCCGAAGCCCTTGGCATCGTTGAACCACTTCACGGT
>NZ_NKUH01000014.1:0-35582 GCF_009192895.1 Xanthomonas sp. LMG 12460
CGGTGATGGTGTCGGTCTGGCCGTTGCCGTTGCCTTTCTGGTTGTAGTTGCCGAACGGCAGGCTCGCCGCATTGTTGAAGCTCCAGCCCTTGCCGCGGCTATCGTTGCCGCTGGACTCGGTGGTATGCGCCACGCCCAGGTCGATGTTCTGGCTCGCCAGCAACAGCGCGTTGCCCTCGGCCGACAGTTGCGTGCCCTGGCTGGTGATCGAACCGTCGCTGGCGAGCAGGGTCAGGTTGCCGCCGGCGCTGACCTGGCTCACCCGCGCAGTACTGGTGCTGTCGTTCTGGTTGGCATTGGAACTGTGCGATCCCGCCTGGATCACCACCGGCGTGAGCGCGGCCGCAGTGCCGGCCGTATCGCCCTCGGCGCGACGGCTGAGCTTGCCCATGGTCGAGCCGCTGTCGGGCATGTTGCTGGTCGCCGAATCGCGTGCGCTGCGATACGCCGCGGCCGGGTCGTAGGTCACGCCGATGGAGAAGCCGCTGGACTTGCTCGACTGGTTGGACTGGTTGTCCACCGTGTCCTGTGCCGCGAGCAGCGCGATGTCCTTGGCCGCCAGGGTCAGGTCCTTGCCCGCGGCCACGTCGGAGGCGCCGATGGTCAGTTGATCGCCGGCACTGATCAGCAGATTGCCGTTCTTGGCACCGACCGCCGAGGCCACCTGGGTGGTGCTCTCGGTGCTGCTGTCGCTGCTGCTGCGCGACTTGCCGTAGCCGAGGCTGGCCACGCCGCCGGAGAAGCTGGCGCTGAAGCCGGACTTCTTCTGGGCGCTGCTGTGCGCCTCGCTGCTCTGATCCTGCGCCGAGACGATGGCCACGTCGTTGCCGGCCACCAGGCGCGCGTCCTGCTGGGCCAGCACGGTCGAGCCGACCACGGCGATGTCGTTGCCTGCCTTGATCTGCACGCTGCCGGCGTCCAGCGAGGTGCCGACGGCCAGGCTGTCGTGCCACTCGTCATGCGTGGTCGTGGTCTTGCTGGACAGGAAGCCCTTTTTCTTCTTCTGCATGTCCTGCACGGCGTCGTGCTGCTCCTGCGCGGCGAGCAGGTTGACGTCGTTGCCGGCGGACACGGCCAGCGCGCCCTTGTCGGTGAACGCCTTGGCCGCGGTCAGGTTCACGTCGTGGCCGGATTGCAGGGCGATGTCGCCACCAGCGGTGAACTCGGTGCCGTGGACGGTCTCGTCGCGGGTGCTGGTGGTCTGCTTGAAGCGCTTGCGCGTCTCCAGGGTGGTGGTGCTGTCGACCGTGGTCAGCGTAGTGCTGTTGAGGTCGTGGCCGGCGACCACGGCCAGGCCGTTGCCGGCGTCGAGCTTGGCGGCAGTCAGGTTGACGTCGTGGCCGGCGCTGAGCACCAGGTTGCCGCCGGCGGTGAGTGCTTGCTGGTCGATGTCCTGGGTGGTCGTGGTGGTGACGACCTTGGTCTTGCCCTGCCGGCTCTGGTCGGTGACGGTGCGGCTGTCGCCCAGAACCGACGTGACATTGAGATCGTGCCCGGCCGCGGCGATCAGGTTGCCATCGGCCTTCACTTGCGCCTGGCGGATGGTGAGGTCGTTGCCGGCGGCCAATTGCAGGCTGCCGCCGGTGGCGATGCTGTGCGCACCGTGGCCTTGTCGTTGGCGTCGGTGACCGGGATCAGCGACAGGACGTGGCCGGCCTGTAAAGACTATTGTGTTGTCGACGGTTAGGCTGATGCCTGCACCATCAGGCAGTATTAAAAATGATCAGACATTGGCTTTTTCAAACCTATTTATTTCATCGCATACTTTGCTAAGTAAGCCCGCCTCATCCAATTCGAAGGATCTCCTTGTATTCGCATCCTCGTTATACATATCCGCAGAACAAAAAATGCTAGACAAACACTCACTCAACAAAGCCACGTCTTTAATCATAATCCCTCTGTCGCGCTCTATTCTCCAAAGCTCTATGTACGCCTCAGAAAAAACGTGCGCATCCAATCTACCTAATGCGAAAGACTTTGCGAAATCAAAAAGAACAATACTCATCTAAGAACACCATTTTTAATGAAATTTTCAAACTGTCGGCTCCCGGGGTATAGCTTAAATCCTGTTACAAAGCTCCCTTGGTCGTCAACAACAACCACGTTGTTTGTCTGCGCATTGAAAAAAACCCTCGAGCCTTTTGAAAAACCATAAGTTCCATTTTCCACTGTATCCGGGGAATTCATGTGCCTCTCTAACGCCAATCTAAACTGCTCGACTGTTTGAGGGTTTTTTCTTGCTTCAATAATACCAAAATCAACTGCATGTTTAAACTTGTCACGAAGCTGCTCAAAACTCGCTGTCAGTTGTTTCTTTAAAATTGGAACAGAATAGTCATCTGGAGCAGGATATCTTGATGGATAACTAAATGTCTCCGTCACGTCAACCGAGTTAGGCTTTGGCTTATCAGCCACAACGTTAATCACGTCTAAGTCTGGACCTCACCCTTATTGAAGCCAACTTCCACCACCTTGTCTTTTTTTACCAAAAGCTCAAATGCGGGCGGCCCATCACCGGACCGCGTACTACGCGGAGCCAAGACCTCAACGGCACCCGCAACATCGTACATGCTTGCACCAAATTGATTTGCCGCAGCGACTTGCTCCGGGCTACCGCCAAAGAGAGCTGTCAATCTCGCTGGAGAACCAAAGATACCCAAGACTGCTGTATCTAGACGATTCCTGTCTTCAAGCGAACCCCCGCCGATCAGCGCTTTAACTTGCTGCCCATTCCAATCCCTCTCCGTCAGCAGCTGATAGTCGAGGCTGTAAGACGATCCAACGCCGATTGTGCTTTTTGAGGCAGCTTGTGCTACGCCTGCCGCAAGTATCGCGTCATATTCCTGGGTGCCTGGCTTAAGACTCAGCAGCGCTGCTTGCTGCTCCGGAGTCAGGTAGTCGAAGTACCGATCCTTCATCTCACGGCTTTGCGCAAGACTGACGTCATCCCACTTTCGCTCTACATTCTCTCGGCATTCTTCCGTCGTGCACTTGCTGAGTTCACGCGCCTTTTCATCGCGTTGCGGATGACTGAGATAGTTGTTCACCACCTCATTGCTGGCCGTCGCAGCACCCGCAGTGCCGCCCGCCATCGCACCCGCCGCTGTCGATGCCAAGGCGGTCAACGTGTCCGCCAATGGCCCGGTGACGCCTGCCTCCCGCAGCGCGGTTGCCACAGCGGGCGCGGCAAGCGTTCCTGCAGCGGCGCCCGTCGCACCCTCTAGCCCGCCCGTGAGTCCCCCGACCACGGTGTGCGCCAGCACGCGCAAGCTGCCGTTATCGCCCCACTGGCTTTCCAGTTGGTCGGCCTGTGCGGTCAGTTGCGCCTTCTGGTCAGGTTCGGTCGTGTCATTGGCCTGCCGACGTAGGTCTGCCGCCTCCGTCATCTTCTTCTCGGCGTAGTCGCCAATCACATGCGTGGCCTGCTGCCCAAACGTCGCCGTGATCTGCGCCTGCGCCGCCACCTGCTCCTGCAGCTTCTGCCCATCCCATTGCTTGGTCAGGCCATTGGCGTCATCGCCCGTAACGACATCGCGCTTCAGGCCCGCCAGCGCGTCCGCTACGCTCTTGCCGGTCTTGGCTTGCTGCCCCGCTTCGTCGGTGATGACCAGCGCCCCGCCACTGATGCCGCTGTGCGTGGTGGATTGCGAGTTCCCACTCTCATGGCCATAGCCGGCCGCACTGCCGTTGGCGCCGGTGTTGTAGTTCTGCCAGGACCACTTGCTGCCATTGTTGGTGGTGGAAGGTGTCTGGCCCTCACTGCCCTTGGCCTTATCGTCGTCGGTGCCGACGCTGTAGCCGCCCGACAGGCTGATGCCCTTGGCGTCATAGCTGCTGGTGTTGGCGATGTCGCTGTACGTCAGCGTGCCGGTGCTCAGGCGGTTCTTGCCTTGGTCGATCGCATCCTGGCTGCTGGCGATCACCGCGCCCTTCAGGTCGGTGTTGCCGCCCACGGTGATGTCGAACCCGCCCTTGCCGGCCTGGATGCCGCTCTGCTCGGTGACGCTGGCGTAGTCGCCATTGACCTTGTTGCTGCTGTAGCTGGCGCTGGCACTGAACCCGATGCCGAACGTGACGTTGCCACCGATCGACTTGTCCTTGCTGGCGTAGCTGCTGCTGTCCTGCAGGCTCTCGATGTTGAGGTTGCCGCCGACATCGGCGATCACCTTGTCCGCGGAGACCTGTGCGCCCTTGAGCGTGGTGTCGTTGCCGCTGATGATCGTGGCGTTGTTGCCCGCAGCCACATGGCTGTTGGTGTAGCTGACATCCTCGCCATTGGCCTTGCCACGCGCCCCACTGGCGCTCAACGTCACGCCCGCCGCGAACCCATCAGCGCCGTAGGTGATCGCAACGCCGACCGCAGCGCTGCTGCTCTTACTCGTGCTGTGCTGTTCGGCCGTGTTCTTCGCGGCCTCGATGGTGACATCGTGATCGGCGGCCAGCAGCAGGTCGTGACCAGCGGTGACGTCGCTGCCGCGTACCAGCAGGTTGCTCGCATCGCCGCCGCCAGTAGCGATCAGATTGACGTCGCCGCCTGCCTGTAGCTTGGAACCCTTGGCCTGGTCGGCCGACTGGGTACTCTTGCTCTCGCTCTTGCTGCCACCCACCGTCACGGCGATGCTGATGTTCGCGCCTTGCGCAGCGCTTGCGGCGCTGCCGCTGGCCAGTGCGCTTCCGGTCTGACTCAGCGAGCTGGCGGCGCCATAGGCGCTGTAGGCCGCGGACCCCGCCGCCAGCGCCTGCATGCGCGCATCGCCACTGACTTTGGAGCCAGCCTTGGCCGTATCGTAAGCGGACTGGGCCAGGTTCAGTGCTGCGGAACTGAGCGTGATCGACAAGCCGCCTTGGCTGAACTTGCTGCGCTGCTCGGCATCGGTGGTGTCGTGGACCTCGGTGATGGCGATGTCCTTTGCCTTCACCGTGATGTCGCCGGCATTGGCCAGCACGTCGCCGCCGGTCTGCGCGTAACGATTGCCCGCAACCAGCGTGACGTCGCCCTCCACGCTACCGACCGTGCTGCCCACATGCGTCACATCGGCGGTGTCGGCATTGTTCTGGATCTTCTGCGTGCCGAAGGTCACGCCGATCCCGCCGCTGCCGAACATGCCGGACTTCTTCGTCTTCTTCTCGTGCTCCTCGCTGTGCGTGTTCTGCGCCGTCTCCAGCGTCAGATCGTTGCCGGCGGCCACCACCACGTTGCCGGTGCCGGCGACCTGTGCGCCCTGCGACAGCAGGTCGTGGCCGGCGGCGATCTGCACGGTGTCGCCGCTGAGCGTGGTCGCCACCGCGGTGCTGTCGTGCCACTCGTCATGCGTGGTGGTGGTCTTGCTGGACAGGAAGCCCTTTTTCTTCTTCTGCATGTCCTGCACGGCGTCGTGCTGCTCCTGTGCGGCGAGCAGGTTGACGTCGTTGCCGGCGGACACGGCCAGCGCGCCCTTGTCGGTGAACGCCTTGGCCGCGGTCAGGTTCACGTCGTGGCCGGACTGCAGGGCGATGTCGCCGCCGGCGGTGAACTCGGTGCCGTGGACGGTCTCGTCGCGGGTGCTGGTGGTCTGCTTGAAGCGCTTGCGCGTCTCCAGGGTGGTGCTGCTGTCGACCGTGGTCAGCGTGGTGCTGTTGAGGTCGTTGCCGGCGACCACGGCCAGGCCGTTGCCGGCGTCGAGCTTGACGGCGGTCAGGTTGACGTCGTGGCCGGCGCTGAGCACCAGGTTGCCGCCAGCGGTGAGTGCCTGCTGGTCGATGTCCTGGGTGGTCGTGGTGGTGACGACCCTGGTCTTGCCCTGGCGGGTCTGGTCGGTGACGGTGCGGCTATCGCCCAGCACCGACGTGACATTGAGATCGTGCCCGGCCGCGGCGATCAGGTTGCCATCGGCCTTGACCTGCGCCTGGCGGATGGTGAGGTCGTTGCCGGCGGCCAGTTGCAGGCTGCCGCCAGTATCGATGCTGGTGCGCACCGTCGCCTTGCCGTTGGCGTCGGTGACCGGGGTCAGCGACAGGTCGTGCCCGGCCTGCAGGGCGGCGTCGCCGCCGGCGGCGATCGCCACGCCGTGCAGTTGCAGATCGTTGCCGGCCTGCAGGGACAGGTTGTTGCCGACGGTCAGGCTGGTGCCATCGCCGCCGCGGGTCAGGCCGGACTCATCGCGCAACGCGGTCGGCTGCAGCCTGAGATTGTTGCCCGCCAGCAGCGCGGCACTGTTGCTGGCCTTCACGGTGGTGCCGGTGAGGCTGAGGTCGCGGCTGGCCTGTAGCAGCAGGTTGTTGCCGGCGAGGCGTTGCGAGTGGTGCTGGTGAAGTCGCGCCCTGCACTGAGCAGCTCGTCGCGGCGAGCGATCTGGCCGCCTGAGTTCAGCAGATCCTGACTGGCTTGCAACGCCACGGTACCGTCGGAGACGATGCGGCCGTGGTTGAGCTGATAAAGTCAGATAAGCAACCCATTGAAGTCGTACATGTACTCTTCAAATTCCAGCAATGTCCAAATGTGCCCATCCAATCTATCCACTCGAACAACCCCTCCAGCCTTCTCTTGACAACTATCGACAATATTAAATGTTTGATAAAGAGGGAGGTCAGGAGATAATAAGATCCCTTCTTCTGCAACGCTCGCACCGATAGAAGAAGCGTATTTTTTTGCGAAGCGTAAACATTCTGATTTACCAAGCAATCTCTTCTCTTTATAACAGTGGGGAACACTGAAACAGTTGATGCCAAGAGATCGCAAATCGATCAGAATTCTGACCAAATTAATTCTTTCAATTTTAACTCCAAAGTATCCCTGAAAACCACCTTCCTTGTACCTAAAATCTTTATCGTATATCCCTATCAGCTTGAGTCTTTCCGATGTCACCACCTCAAAACTAAATAAATCACAATTAAATCTATTTCTTATAATGGTCATTTTTTTACCTCCGGCGTAATTATTACGATACTTCCTAACTTCTCGCCAGTTTTAGAAGCTTTACCCAGAACGTCCCTCAGATCGTTTACAGGAACAGAGTAGGAAGAACCAGTGCCTAGAGGCCATGGATCTCGAATGTACGCACGTCCGCTATCGATGGAATCAACAACGATAGCATGGAGGCCGCCACCAGAAGTTCTAACATTTACGATAACTGAAGAACTCCCATTTGCCGCCTCGGCTATTCTATCAATACTTGCACCTGACAAATATTCCGCAGAGCCTTTAAAGCCAAGATCGCGCAACCCATTTGGCACATCTGAAAGCCAGGCGCCACTATGATCGGTGTTAATAGCGCCCCGCACATAGAACTCTGGAATGTCTTCGAGATTTGCAGCCATTCGACAACTTGCTGCGACACAGGAAATTTCAGTTGACTGCCCCATAACTTTACTTGGCGGCTCGTAAGGGCCAATGTTTTCTTTGAGAAACAAGCCCTCTCCGTTACCGGCTTTAGCTATTTCCGCATCTTTCTCCAGTAACTTTGCCGATCGTGCAGCATCACTTGTTAGTGCCAATTCTAGCGGAGCACCTTCCAACTTAGCCCCTTCTTTGAGGGCCACCTTTTCCGTCGCGTCTGCAATAACTTGTGCAGCCTTCCGCTCTGCGACGCTCGCGGCAGTACCGATGCTGTGACCACCCGTAGCATCGCCAAGGACAACATCTGCTGCCCCAACTGCTAGCGCATTGCAGGCAATTGGATTTCCAAAACATGCCGTTATAGCAGCCGGGGTCGCCACGACGCCGACTGCAGCTCCACCACCAAGTACAAGGCCTGCGGCAGGTACCGCCAGCACACCCCGACCGGAGGACCCGATCTGCGTATCCGCAAACGTCAGCAATTCCGGGCTGTAGTTCGCCTGCAGGGTGTCCTTGTGAATACCCGCCTGATAGAGGCTGTTGTAAACAGTGAGGAAATTGTCAGGACTGGACGCCAACTCGTTTCCATACAGATGAAAGTTGTTGTATTCGGCGTCGGTCGCCTGGAACGCACGCTCCCCAGCATAATCGTTGGTATTGGTACTCAGGAATGCTTGCGCACTCTCATCAACTTTGGTGTTCCCAATAAGTCCATTGATCTTTGCATCCACGCGCGCTGCTGCTTCCACGGTTAGGCGACGCGTTGCTTCCTCTTCGCTAATTCCTTCCTGCAAAGCGAATGTCGCGGCGTTCTGACGGATCCAGGTCACCTCTTCCGGATGCAACTGCCGGTTGAATCTATCGCCCGATAGCGCCGTGTTGGCTCCGTCCTGTCCACCCAACACACCGCCGATCGCCGCGCTGCCCAGTTCCATCAAGGCGTTGTACGTTTCCTTGTCCGTCACCCCGTGGGCGACCAGATAGTCCGACATCGCGCTCTTGGCAGCTTCAGCGCCAGCAGCGGCTGCAGCACCTTGCAGCGCGCCGTCACCGCCCAGTGCGGCGACGGCGGCGCCCGTCAAGCCATGCAGCAGTATCTTGTTCACTCCCCCGTCGCTCCACGACTCAAGACGGGCTTGTGCTGCTTTTCGAGTCTCCTCGTCCGGGGCATTGATCAAGTTCTGCTGTGCCTTAAGTTGCATCGCCGAGGCAACATCGCCAGCAACACGGAACCCGACCTCGCCCGCCACGGCGGCCAACTCCTTCTGCTCTGCCAGCTTCTTCTCGTCGAAGATTTCCTTCAGGCCCGACTGCTGCAACTCGGTGGTCTTGCGGTCCAGGCCCGACAGCGCCGCGGTGTCGCCGTTGCGCACCTCCACCGTGCCAGCGGCGATGTCACTCTTGGTAGTGCTACTGCTGCTGTCGCTGCTGTTACCCAGCATGCTCAGCCCGGTTCGCGCGGCAACACTGACCATGCTGCTTCCGGTCCCACCGCCGACCGACACGCCACTGCTCTTGTACTCGGCCTTGTTCTGCAGGTCCTCCACCGTCAAACCGTTGGTGGACAGACGGTTCTTCTCAGCGTCGGCGGTGCTGGCAATGGCGCCGCCAATGAGATGGGTGTCGCCGCCGACGGTAATATCGAATCCACCGTTGCCCGCCTGGATGCCGCTCTGTTCCTTGACGCTGATGTAGTTGCTGTTGACCTTCTGCTGGCTGTAGCTGCCACCACTCCCGGAGCCGGTCGCCAGGGTCAGGCTGGCCTGCTGCTGCTTGCTCTTGTAGTCGTTGGTGTCCTGCTCGCTCTGGATCAGCAGGTCGCCACCGACCTTGGCCAGCACGGTGTCGCCGATCGCCTGCGCGCCCTTGATCGTGGTGTCGTTGCCGCTGGCCAAGGTCAGCGTGTCGTTGGCCGTGACCACGCTCTCGGTGTGGAGGTTGCTGTTGCCCTTGGCGTTGCCCTTGCCGGCCGACACGGTCAGGTAGTAGCCGGTCGTTGCGCCGACGCTGACACCGATCTCGCCGCCGGCGTTCTTGTTTTCCGACTTGGTCGTGTTGGTTTCCTGCTGACTCAGCAGGTTGAGGTTGTTCGCCGCCGCCAATGCGACGTTGTCGCCGGCGATCTTGCTGCCGATGACGTTGAGATCGCCGCCCGTGGCCGCGATGGTCACATTGCCGTCGCTGAGGATGCGGCTGCCGCCGGTGGTCTCTTCGTGGGTCGTCGTCTTGCTGGACGCGCTGCTGGCACCGATGCCGATGCGCAGGCTCACGCCGGTGGCATTGGCCGCTCCCTGAGCACCATCGGCTGACGCCTCACCGGTTCTCGTCATGTTGCCGGCAACTGCTTCGCCGTTGTAGCCCTTCAGGCCGTTGCTGGCCAGACCAGCCGCATCGCCGATCGCGTAACCGGCCTTCGCCGCGTAGAGCGCCTTGAGGCGATCGTCGTCTACATCCGAGCCACGCTTGACCGCCCCATACGCGGTTTGCACCGCATCGACCAAGCCACCGGTCAATCCAAGGGTGATCCCGGCACTCTGCTGCTTGGACGTCTGCATCGTATCCACACGGTTCTCGACCGCTGCGATTGTCACGTCCTTGCCGACGATGGCGGTGCCGGTCTTGCTCAGCACGTCGCTGCCGGTGATCGCCACGGCATTGCCGGCGGTGAGGGTGACGGAGCCATCGGTGCTGCCCACCAGGCTGCCGCTCTGGCTCACCTCAGTGGTGTCGAGCGTGTTGGTCTGCTTGCTCGCACCCAGGGTGACGCTGAAGCCGCCGCCGCTGTACAGGCCGGTCTTCTTGACCTTCTTGTCGTGCTCTTCGCTGTGCGTGTTTTGCGCCGTCTCCAGTGTCAGGTCGTTGCCCGCAGCAACGACGACATTGCCCGTGCCGGCGACCTGCGCGCCTTGCGAGAGCAGGTCGTGACCGGCGGCGATCTGCACGGTGTCGCCGCTGAGCGTGGTCGCCACTGCGGTGCTGTCGTGCCACTCGTCGTGCGTGGTGGTGGTCTTGCTGGATAGGAAGCCGTTTTTCTTCTTCTGCATGTCCTGCACGGCGTCGTGCTGCTCCTGCGCGGCAAGCAGGTTGACGTCGTTGCCGGCGGACACCGCCAGCGCACCGGTCTCGGTGAACGCCTTGGCCGCGGTCAGGTTCACGTCGTGGCCGGACTGCAGGGCGATGTCGCCGCCGGCGGTGAACTCGGTGCCGTGGACGGTCTCGTCGCGGGTGCGGGTGGTCTGCTTGAAGCGCTTGCGCGTCTCCAGGGTGGTGCTGCTGTCGACCGTGGTCAGCGTGGTGCTGTTGAGGTCGTTGCCTGCGACCACCGCCAAACCCTTGCCGGCGTCGAGCTTGGCGGCGGTCAGGTTGACGTCGTGGCCGGCGCTGAGCACCAGGTTGCCGCCGGCGGTGAGCGCCTGCTGGTCGATGTCCTGGGTGGTGGTGGTGGTGACGACCTTGGTCTTGCCCTGACGGGTCTGGTCGGTGACGGTGCGGCTGTCGCCCAGCACCGAGGTCACGTTGAGATCGTGCCCGGCCGCAGCGATCAGGTCGCCGCCGGCCTTCACGTGCGCCTGGCGGATGGTGAGGTCGTTGCCGGCCGCCAGTTGCAGGCTGCCGCCGGTAGCGATGCTGGTGCGCACCGTGGCCTTGCCGTTGGCATCGGCGACCGGGGTCAGCGACAGGTCGTGGCCGGCCTGCAGCGCGGCGTTGCCGCCGGCGGCGATCGCCACCCCGTGCAATTGCAGGTCGTTGCCGGCCTGCAGGGACAGGTTGTTGCCGACGGTCAGGCTGGTGCCATCGCCACCGCGCATCAGACCGCCGTCGTTGCGCAGCGCGGTCGGCTGCAGCGTGAGGTTGTTGCCCGCCAGCAGTGCGGCGCTGTTGCCGGCCTGCACGGTGGTACCGGTCAGGCTGAGGTCGCGGCCGGCCTGCAGCAGCAGGTTGTTGCCGGCAGTGATGCCCGAACGCAGGTCGCCGCCGGCGAGGGCGTCGCGGGTGGTGCTGGTGAGGTCGCGACCGGCACTGAGCAGCACGTCGCGGCCGGCGATCTGGCCGCCGAGGTTGAGCAGGTCCTGATTGGCCTGCAACTGCACGGTGCCGCTGGACACGATGCGGCCCTGGTTGAGCAGGTTGCCGGCGGTGGCGCTGACATTGGCGCCGCCGATGGTGCCGGTGTTGCTCAGGCCAGCCGTGGCGTTGAGCGAGACGTCGCCGTTGTCGCTGGCCAACAGCGCGCCGTCGCTGCGCAGGGTCAGCGCGGTCTTCGACGCCAGGTACACCACCGGCACCAGCACCTTCTGGCCCTGGTACTCCTGTTCCACCATCCACACGATGTCGTGGGTTAGCGCGGCGACCTGGTCGGCGGTCAGCGCCACGCCCACGCTCAGGTGCAGGGTGCCGGCCTCGGCGACGCCGCCATCGAGCAGTGCGCGGTACTGGGCCACGCCGTCGGCGTAGTTGCCCAGGTAGCGGCGGCCGGTGAGCTGGGTGATCTGGTCCAGCACCAGGCGCTGTTCGTAGAAACCATCGCCCAGGCGGGTCTGCGTCCACTGCGGATCCACGCCGAGCTTGTCCAGCAGGTAATCGCTGCTGATGAAATTGTTGTAGTCGACGAAGCGCGGATCGGTCTCGATCAGGTAGCGGCGGCCGGGGGCGCTGGTGTTGGCCTTGACTCCGCCCAGGCCGTTGGCGGCGCGGCCCAGCGTGTTGACGCTGGCGCCGTTGCTGCCGACCAGGCGGTACAGCCCGCCCATCGGCAGCACGATGTTGCCCAGCGGCGCGCCGACGCCGCCGACCACCTGTGGCACTTGGCCGGTACCTGGGTCGATCTGCTGGTACTGGCCGGGCACGCTGCCGGCGGTCAGCACCGCCTGCGCGGAGCCGGCCTGGACCTGGCTGCGGCTGCCGCTGCCGGCGCCGCCGAGCTGGGCCTGCACGCCGCTGGCCTGGACCTGGGACGCAGTGGCACTGCCGCCATCGGCCAGGGTGGCCTGGCCGTCGTCGATGCGGATGGCACCGAGGCTGGCGGTGGCGATCCGGTTGCCGACGTTGGCCTTGGTCGGCGTCGCAGCGGTCTGCGCCTGCACGGCGATACCGCCGGCGCCGTCGGCGCTCATCGTGCCGTACCGGTTCAGGGCCCCGCCCTGGGTGGCGTTGAAGGACGCGCCGCCGATGCTGCGGCCGTCGCTGCCGACCGCGCCGTTGCTGATGGTGGCGCCGCTGATCGCCACGCCCTGACCACCGGTCATGTTGGCGGCGAGGGCGATGTAGCTGGAGTCGACGGTGGTGCTGGATAGTTCCACCTGCGTCTCGTCGTACCCGCAGATCGGTTTTTTGCCCTTGTTGATTCCCGATACAGGCGTTCCCGCACAGTCGTCGATGTAGGCAGTGACCTTGTGCTCCACATCGCGCTGAACAACCTGCTGCTTCAGCGCCAGCGCCTGGTTCGCCACGGACTCGTTGCCAGTGACCATGCCGTCGTAAAGACCTGCGACACCGCGCTGGTTGACCATCAGCGCGCCAGCAGCAGCAATCGTCGATGCATTGTTGGTCACGCTGCCGGACAGGGCGATGTTGCCACCGGCCGCGATGCGCCCTTCGGCGCTAGCCGCGATCAGACGTTCGCGCTGCTCAACAGAATAGCTGCGGAATACGCCTGGCGCTTCGCCACGATACGGGTAATAGATGTAGTACGGGACCTTGGGATAGACGATGCTTCTGCTGTCGATCCGCTCGCTCGGCATCGCCGCATTGGCCGCTGCCTTGTCCGCATCCGATAGCGGGCCGGTCTGCGTACTCAGCACCCGCCGCCGATTGTTGATCTGATTGGCCGCAATCAGGATGCTGCCATCGGCCTCGATGCTGCCGGAGACGTTGTCCAGCGTGCCGGTGCGCGCGGTGAGCGTGCCGTTGCCGTCGCGCGCGGCGCCGATGGCGATGTTGCCGAGGCTGAAGATGCGCGCATCGCGGTTGACCAACTGGTCGCGCACCAGCAGGGTCATGCCGCTGGTGGCGCCGATCAGCGCACTGCCGTAGGCGGCGTTGTCAGTGGCGCTGCCCAGGTCGGCGCCGTTGACCAGGGTGCCGGTGTCCACCAGCACGTTGCCGCCGACCAGGCTGCCGGTGTTGGACACCGACCCCGAGGTGACCTGCAGGTTGCCGCTGGCGGAGATGTCGCCGGCGTTGCTGACGCTGCCGCCGGTGTTCAACTGCACGTTGCCCGAGCGCATGCTGGCGCCGGCGAGATTGCTGATGTTGCTGGCGTTGATGCCCAGGCTGCGCCCGGCCTGCAGCACCGAGGCGTTGACGAAGTTGCCGCCCACCGCCAGGCGGAAGTCGCCGTTGCTGGTGATGTCGGCACCGGCACGGTGGGTGTAATCGCTGCGGATGGTCAGGTCGAGCAGGTTCTGGCCGAGGATGCTGCCGCCGCCGTCGAAGCCGACGGTGTCGATCACCACGTCGCCCGCGCCGCCGGCGCTGCTGCCGGCGCCGATCTGGCCGCCGCTGTTGCTCAGGCTCTGCAGGGTCAGGCGCACCGCCTGCTCGGCCTTGATCCTGCCGTTGCGGTTGTCGAGCGTGGCGCCGCTCCGCTGCAACAGCATGCTGGCGCCGGCGTAGACGCTGCCGCCCTGGTTGTCGAGCGCATTGGTGTTGGCGATCAGGTCGCCGCCGGCCACCAGTTGCCCGCTGCCGTTGGCGATGCTGACGGCGTCGAGCACCACGCTGCCGCGCCCGCCCAGGCTGCCGCCGACGTTGCGCAACTCGCCGCCGGTGGTGAGCCGGGTCAGGCCGCCGCCGTTGTTGACGACGCTGCCCTGGCTGTTGTCGATGCGGCCGCCGGACAGGGTCATGGCGTTGCCGCTGTCGAGCTGGCCGCCGCTATTGAGCAGCGCGCCGGTGACGGCGACGCTGAGGTCGCGGGCGGCGCCGATGCGGCCGCTCTGGTGATTGTCGAGCTGGCCGCGCGCGGTCAACGCCAGGTCGCGCCCGGCCTGCAGGGTCCCGCCGCTGTTGCTCGCGTTCTCCGCGTTCAGCGTCAGATCGGTGCTGGCGCCGATCACGCCCGCGTCGTTGTTCAACGTATGCGCCAGATCCACGCGCAGGTCGCCACCCGCACCGCCGCTGCTCAGCGCCTGCATGGTGCCGCCGCGGTTTTCGAGGCTGTCGGCGCGCAGCACCAGGCTGCCGCCGGTGGCCTGCACCACGCCGAGGCGGTTGTCGAGCGCGCCGCTGCCCAGTTGCACATTCAAGCCGCGTCCGGACACGCTGCCGCCGATATTGCCCAGGCCGGCCGCGGTGACGCTGGCATCGCCGGCCGCGGCGATGGCGCCGCCCTGGTTGTCCAGCGTGTTGCCGGTACTGAGCTGCAGCTGGCCCTGGGTGAGGATGCGCCCGCCGGCATTGCCGAGGGCGCCGCTGCTGCTGACCATCAGCGTGCCGCCACCGGCGTGTTCGATGCGCCCTTGTGCGTTGTTGATCGACGCCGCGCCCAGTTGCAGGTCGCCGCCGTTGCTGACCAGGCGGCCGCCGCCGTTGTCGAACGCGCCGGTGACCGCGATGCGGGTGGTGCCGCTGCCGCTCTGCACCAGGCTGCCGCTGCCGTTGCGCAGCGTCGCCGCGCCCAGGTCAAGGCCCGCCGCCTGCAGCGTGCCGCCGACGCCGTTGAGCGCGCTGTTATCCAGCGCGCCACCCGCGCGCACGGTGAGCAGGCCGCCGGCGAGCAGGTCGGCGCCGCGGTGGTCCACGTCGCCGCTTGCGGTCAGCGTGGCGTTGCCGCCGACGCGGGCGGTGCTGCCGGCCAGCGCGAGTTGCGTGGCATCGGCGGCGAGGTTGCCGGCGGCGATCAGGCGGCCGCTGGCGCTGAGCGTGCCATCGGCATGCAGGGTCAGCGCGCCACTGTTGCCGAGGCTGCCATCGGCGCGCACGCCGGCCGCGGCCACGCCGCCGATGGCGACATCCCCGCCGCTCAGGCGCAGATTGCCGCTGGACAGGGTCTGCCCGGCGTTGTCGATACGCTGGCCCTGCAGCGCGATGTCCGCACCGCTGACGGTGCCGTGCTGGAGCACGCTGGCGTCGCTACCGAGCAGGACCTGGTTGGCGTTGAGGGTGCCGGCCACGGTCAGGTCGCCGTGCGCCTGCAGTTGCAGCGTGGTCGCCGCGCTCAAGGCGCCACTCTGGTTGAGCGCGCCGCCGGCCTGCGCGCTGAACCCGCCGGCCGAGGCCAGGGTGCCGCCCAGGTTCAGGTCGCCCTGGCTGACCAGGGCCACGTCGCCGGTTTCGCTGCCGAGCTGGCCGCTGCTGGCGACGCTGGCCGCCTGCACGCGCAGGGCGCTGCCGGCGATCAGGTCGCCGCGATTGTCGACCGCACCGTTGGCGGTCAGCGCCAGGCGCTGCACGCCGTAGCTGCGCCCGGTCTGCTGCAGCGAACCGACGTCCAGCTGCAGGCGCTGGCGCGCACGCAGCGCGCCGGCGTTGCTGAGCAGGCCGCTCACGGTGAAGGTGGCGTTGCCCAGGGCGGCGAGCGTGCCGCTGCCGCTGTTGGTGGCACTGGCGGCGGTGAGGCTCAGGTCGCTGCCAGCGACCACCTGAGCGGCGTTGGTGAGCGCGCCGGTGGCACGCAGGTCGATGGTCGATGCGGCCTGCACCAGGCCGCCGAGAGCGAGATCGCCGGTGCTGGTCATCGCCAGCGTGGTGCCGGCGTCGACGGTGCCCTGGCTGTCGATGGCCGCGCCGTTCAATTGCAGCGCGCCGGCACTGTGCAGCACGCTCTGGCTGCCGCTGCGCAGGGTGCCGCCGGCCTGCAGGGTGGCACTCTGGCCGGCGCTGACGGTGCCGTTCACCTGCAGATCGCGCTGCGCCTGCGCTTGCAGTCCCTGGGTCGTGGCGAGCTGGCCGCCAAGGGTCAGGTCGCGCCCCGCACGCAGGTCCAGCGCCTGCGCGCTGAGCGTGCCGGTCTGCAGCAGATCGCCCTGCGCCTGCGCGCTGAGTGCGGTGGCGGCGGCGACGGTGCCGCCCAATGTCAGATCACCCTGGCTGGTCAGCGTCACCTGGCCGCTCTGGCTGCCGAGCTGGCCTGTGCTGGCGATGCGCGCGGCGTCGAGCTGCAGGTCGCGCTTGGCGATCAGCTCGCCCTGGCTGTCGATGGCGCCGCTGGCGCGCAGGCTCAGCGTGTCGCCGGCGTAGGCCTGGCCGCTGTGCTGCAGGTCGCCGACCTGCAGGGTCATGGCCTGGCCGGACTGCAAGGTGCCGGCGTTGGCGAGGGTGCCGGCGGTGGTCAGGGCCAGCGCGCCCTTCGCGGCGAGGCTGCCGCCTTGGGTATTGGCGATGCCGGTGGCGGCGACGCTGAGGTCGCGGCCGGCCAGCACCTGCGCGGCATTGGTCAGTTGGGTGCCTGCGGCGAGCGCGACATCGCGCCCGGCCTGGGCGACGCCGGCCACGGTTAGGGCGCCATCGCTGCGCAAGGCCAGATCGGTGGCGGCGTCGAGCGTGCCGCGGCTGTCGAGGCTGCCGCCTTGCAGGGTGATGGCACCGGCCGCGCTCTGCAGCACCGCCGCGTTGCCGGTGGTCACGCTGGCACCCTGCAGTTGCAGGTCGCCGGTGGCCAATGCCTGGCCATCGACGCTGAGCGCGCGCTGCGCCTGCAGCGTCGCGCCGGTGGCGCTCTGCAACGCACCGGCAACGCCCACATCGCGCCCGCTCAGGGCGATCGCGCGCGCCTTGGCCACGCCGTCCAGGCGCAGGTCGCCCAGCGCGGTGGCGTTCAATGCCTGCGCGGCGATCACGCTGCCGCCCAGCTGCAGGTCGCCCTGGCTGGTGAGCGTGACCTGACCGTTCTGGCTGCCGAGCTGGCCGCTGTTGCTGAGGCTGCCCACGTCCACCAGCAGGTCGCCGCCGGCGATCACGTTGCCGCGGTTGTCCATCGCGCCGCTGCTGCGCAGCGTCAGCGCCCGGCCGGTGGAGAGCGTGCCGCTGTGCTGCAGGCTGCCCGCCTGCAGGGTCAGCGCCTGCTCGCCGCGCAGCAGGCCGGCGTTGTCGAGCAGTCCATCGATGTGCAGATCCAGCCCGCGGCCGGCGGCCAGCGTGCCGGCAGCGCGGTTGACCGCGCTCGCCGCTTGCACCTGCAGATCGCGCCCGGCCACCACGCGGGCGCTGTTGTCGAACGCACCGGCGGCGGTCAGCAGCACATCGTTGCCGCCCTGGGCGATGCCGGCCAGGCGCAACGCGTCCTGGCTGTGCAGGGCCAGGTCGGTGCCGGCGTCGAGCGCGCCCTGGCTGTCGATGCTGCCGCCGTCCACGGCGATGGCCGCGGTGCTCTGCAGCACCGCGGCGCTGCCGGTGCCGACGCTGGCGCCGCGCAGCTGCACGTTGCCGCCGGCCAGCGCCTGCCCGTCCAGTTGCAGCGCGCGCAGCGCCTGCGCCTGCAGGGTCGACGCACTTTGCACCGTGCCGGCCATGCTCAGATCGCGCCCCGCCTCCAGCTGCACGGACTGCGCCTTGCTGGTACCGGCGTGGAGCAGATCGCCCGCCGCCTGCAGATGCAGCGCGGTGCCGGCGATCTGGGTGCCGGTCACTTGCAGATCGCCGGCGCTGACGACGCCGAGCTGTCCATCCTGGCTGCCGAGCTGGCCGCTGCTGGCCACGCTGCCGGCGCTGATCGCCACATCGTGCTTGCCGATCAAGTCACCGCTGTTGGTCAGTGCGGTGGCCGCCTGCACGGTCAACGTATCGCCGGCATAGCTGCGGCCCGTCTGTTGCAGGCTGCCGACGGTCAATTTCGCGGCCTGGCCGGCCTGTACCAGACCGGCGTTGTCGACGTTGCCCTGCACGCTGGCGTCGAGCGTCGTCTGCGCGAGCCACTGGCCTTGCGCCTGGTTGCGGGCGCTGGCCGCGGTGAGCTGCAGCGCGCGTCCGGCGAACACCTTGGCCTGGTTGTCCAGGGTGCCGCCGGCCAGCACCGCGACGTCGCGCCCGGCCTGGGCGATGCCGGCCAGGTGCATGTCGCCCGTGCTGTGCAGGCGCAGATCGGTGCCCGCGTCCAGCGTGCCCTGGCTGTCCAGCGCGGCGGTGTCCACCTGCAGGGCGGTGGCGCTCTGCAGGATGGCGCCGTTCCCCAACGCGACGCTGGCGGCGTTGACGCCGACCGCGCCGCTCGCGCTGGCCTGGCCGTCCACGCGCAGCGCACGTTGCGCCTGCAGTTGCAGGATGTCGGTGCTCTGCACCGTGCCGGCCACGCCCAGGCTGCCCGCGGCAGCGAGCTGCACGCCGGCCGCACGCAGGCTGCCGCGCTGCTGCAGATCGCCCAGCGCCTGCGCGTTCAAGGCGCCGGCGGCCACGACCACGCCGTCGAGTTGCATGTCGCCGCGGCTGTTCAGCACGACCTGGCCGCGCTGGCTGCCGAGCTGGCCGCTGCTGGCGAGACTGCCCACATCGAGCTGGACGGCGTCACCGCCGACCAGATCGCCCTGGTTGGCGACGGCGCCATCGACGGTCAGCGTCAGCGTCGTGCCGGCATTGGCCGAGCCGGTCTGCGCGAGGCTGCCGGCGCGCAGGCCGAGCGCACCACCGGCGTACAGGTGGCCGTCGTTGGACAGCACGGTCGCACTGCTCAGGCTGGCATCGCCCAGGGCCGACAGGCTGGCGCCAGCGGCGTTGCTCAGGCTGACGGCGTTGGCGCTGAGCGCGCCGCCGGCCACCACCTGGGCCTGGTTCTGCAGCGCCCCGGCGCTGCTCAGCGCGAGGTCGCCACGCGACTGCACGGTGCCGGCCAGCGACAGGTCGCCGGCGCTGCGCAGCGCCAGGGTGGTGCCGGCATCGAGCACGCCGGCCTGGGCGATGCTGGCGCCGTCCAGCGCCAGTGCGCCGCCGCTCTGCACCTGCCCACTCTGCAGCAATGCGCCCTGCGCATGCAGCGTGGCATTGCCGCCGGCCGCCAGGGTGGCGCTGCTGCGCAACTGGCCATCGGCGCTCAACTGCAGATCGCCATCGGTGCGGACCACACCGTCCAGCGTGGCGTCGCCGGCCGCCCGCAGTTGCGCGCTGCCCGCGCCCAGGGTGCCCGATTGCAGCAACGCGCCGCCGGCCTGCGCGGTCAGCGCGCCCTTTGCCGCCACCTGCCCGGCCAGGGCCAGGTCGCCGCGACTGCGCAGGGCGACGTCGCCGCCCTGGCTGCCGAGTTCGCCGCTGCTGCGCAGTTGCGCCGCGTCCACGCTCAGCGCCGCGCCGGCCACCAGGCTGCCGCTGTTGTTCAGCGCCGCCGTGCTGGCGAGCGTGGCGTTGCGCCCGGCGTAGCTGCCGCCGGAGTTGCCGACGCTGGCCGCGTCGATGCGCAGGTCGCGGCCGGCATACAGGGTGCCGGCGTTGTCCAGCGCGCCCGGCGTCGCCAGCGCGATGTCGCCGCCGGCCGAGACCACCGCACCGGTCGCATTGCCGATCGCCGCCGCGCCCAGGTCCAGGCGCCCGCCGGCGCTGAGCTGGCCGAGCGTGTCCAGGCGGCCGCCGGCCTGCACGCTCGCGTCCTGCCAGGACTGCGCAAGGCCGGACAGGCGCATGTCGGCGTCGCTGCGCAGGCTGAGGCCGGCGCCGGCGTCGAGCACGCCGGCGGCGTCGATCCGCGCCGCCTGCACCGCCAGGCTGCCGGCGCTCTGCACGGTACCGCCCTGCTGCAGCCAGGCCGCTCCGGCCTGCAGCTGCGCCGCGCCGCCGGCGTAGGCGCTGCCGCTGCTGCGCAACTCGCCGCTGGCGCTCAGCGCCAGATCGCCGCCGCTGTAGAGACTGCCGCCGGCATCCAGCTCCGAGCCGAACAGGGTGATGGCGCCGGCGCTGCTGCGCCCGCTGTGCGCCAGCGCGCCGCTGGCGGCGGCGTCGAGCAGGCTGTGGGCGATGGTGTCGCCGCTCAGCGCCAGTTGCGCGGCGCGCAGGCGCACGCCGGCCTGCTGCGAGCCGAGCACGCCCTGCTGGCTCAGCGCGCCGGCCGCGCGCAGGTCGACGTCGTCGCGGGCCACCGCGGTGCCGGCCAGGGTCAGCTGGCCAGCGCTATCGATCTGCAGGCTGCCGCTCTGCGCGGACAGGGTGCCGCGGCTGACCACGCCGACACCGGCCTCGGTGGCGATCAGGCGGATGCGGTCGGCGTACATGCCGCCCAGATACGCCACGTCGATGCCGATCGCCGGGGGGGCGCCGTCGCTGCCCGGCAGCACCTCCAGCAGCATGCCGTCGTAGCCGATGCGCTGCGCACCGGCGCTGGCCAGCAGGTCCTTGGCCCACACCGAACCGCCCACGCTCAACTGCCGCGACAGCAGGTCCAGGCGGTCGACGTTGTAGGCGTCCAGGCCGTTGCTGCCGACGCTCAGCGCGCCGCCGGTGATGGAGAACCCGTTCAACGCGCCATCGGCGCCGAGCAGCGGGGTGCCGGTGGCCAGGGTGACGCGCGAGGTGTTGAGGAAGCCGCAGCCGTCGCAGACGATGCCGTTGGGATTGGCGATCACCAGCTGCGCCTTGGCCCCGGCGATCTCGGTATAGCCCTGCAGGCGGCTGGTGGTGGAGGTGACTTCGTTGAGGATCAGCGTGGCCGCGCCGCTGTTCTTCAGATTGTCGTTGCCGGCGATGTAGCCGCCGAGTTCGGTCTTGGAGATCTGCGCGCTGTTGTTGAGGATCAGGCCGTTGCTGCCGACGTCGAAGCGCGAATAGCGGTTGTGCGAGACGCCGCGCGCGTTGGGGGCGACGATGTCGACCACCGGCACGCCGTTGGCGGCGGCCTGCTGGCCGGGCTGGCGCCCGTCCGGATTGGCGACCGGCGCGACCTGCGCGTACAGCGGCAGCGAGGTCCAGGTGACGGTGCAGCACAACAGCGCGGCCAGGCCGCGCTTGAGCGGCTCGAGCAGGCGGTGGCGGCGGTCGTCGGTACGGTCCATGTGCATCGTCGTCTCTCTCGTGCCGCGCACCGCGGCAAAACCCATCGCGTTGCCTGCCGCCGGCCGGCGGCAGGCCGTGTCAGAACTGGTAGATCAGGCGCACGCCGTAGGCCGGCTGCGCGCTGTGGAAGTCGCGCGGTGCGTGCAGGTCCCAGCCGGCGAAGCCATCCCAGCTGAGCCCGCCGCGCGCGCCACGCACGCCGACGAAGCCGCCGACCAGGCTGCGCCCGGCTTGCGCAGCGGCGCTGGGCCCGGCGATGCGGCCGGCATCCACGCCCAGGTACGGGGTGATGCCCAGGCGCTGCACCGGCAGGTTGAGGCTGTTGCGCCAGTACGCGCCGCGCTCGGCGCCGAGGGTGCGTTCGCCGTCGAAGCCGCGCACGCTGTAGCGCCCACCCAGGGTGATGAATTCCGAACCCAGCAGCAGGTGCGGGGAGGTCTGCGCATGCAGGCTGCTGTCCCAGCTCATCGCCACCGGGCCCAGCGCGAACGGCAGGCCGGCGCTGACATCCAGCGTGGTGACGCCGTAGCGGTAGCCGGGGAAGCCCACCGCCGGGTCGTAGCCGGTCCATTGCCCGTCGAACCACGGGGTGCCGCGGCGGTGCCCAACGCGCGTGTCCAGCTGCAGCTTGCCCAGGTAATGGCGATGGCTGAGGTAGAGCTCGGCGCTGGTGGTGTGGCGGCGCTGGATGCCGATCTCCACACCGTCCAGGTAGCTGCGCGCCGCGCGCTTGGCCACCACCATGCCCAGCGTGGTCTTGCTGGTGCCGGTGCGGTGGATCACCCGCTGCACATCCAGTTGCGCGCTGTCGGAGCTGCCGCTGGACTGGAAGCTCTGGCGGAAGCCGTCCACCTGCTGGTGGTAGCGGTACGACGACAGCGACAGCGACAAGGTCCACCAGCCCCAGGGCACGCTGTAGGACAGGCTGTTGCCGCGGGTGCCGCGCGCGGCGCCATCGTCCACCAGGTCGTGGTTGTAGCCGATCGAGAGCAGGTCGTTGATGCCCAGCGGCGCATCCAGGGCGAAATCGACACCGCCCTGGTAACGGCCGGTCGCCTGCACGCCGGAGTCGTCGGCGTTGAGCACCGCGCGCCAGCGCTTGCTGCGCTGCACGGTGATCAGCAGGTCCGACTCGCCGGGCTGCTCGCCCGGGGCGATGTCGATCTTGGCGTCCTGCGACGGCACCCGCTTGAACTGCTCCACGCCCTGCTCGATCGCGCGCAGGTCGAGCACGTCGCCCGGCCGCAGCGGCAGCGCGCCGCGCCAGAACACGCGGCCGTCCGCCGACTGCACCCGCACCTGGCGCAGGCGCCCGGGCAGCAGTTCGAAGCGCAACTCACCGCGGGACAGGTCCTGCGCGGGCACGCCGAGGCGGGTGGTGACGAAGCCGCGCGCGACCAGTTGATCGAGCGCGCGGCGGCGGATCAGGTCGATGCCGGCCGTGCCGATGCAGCGGCCCTCGTAACGGCGCAGCGACTGCCACAGCCAGGAAAAGCGCGCCGCGTCGGGACCGGCGCCGCTGAGGCGGACGCGCTGGATCGGGAAGCACAGCGCTTCGGTCGGCAAGGCGATGTTGCGCATGTCCGCCGGCGCTTCGGTCTCGCGCGGGCCCACGAACGGCGCCTGCCGGTCCTGCTCCTGCTGGCGCTGGACCTGCTCGGCCTGGCGCAGTTGTTCCTGGCGATCGAGCGTGCTCGGCGGTTCCTGCGCCTGCGCCATGGGCACGCTGGCGAACAGGCACGCAGCCAGCACAATGCGAGAAGCTCCTTTTCTCCGGCGATCCACTGCGACGTCCCCTGTGACGCTTCCCGCGTTTGCCTGCGGTGCAGGCGCGATCGCGTCGCAGCGCACCAGGCGCCGCGTCGCACGGTTTTCCATACTTGGAAGTGTGGTGGAAACCACAGTGCGGCGGCATCGGGAGGCTCCCGACACGCTGTCGGTAAATCCCCTGCAAAACAGGCGCTTGCGAGAATTTCGTCACCTTCGCAAAGGACGCACGTCACAACTGGCGCGCGATCCACGGCGGCTGCCACACTCTTGGCTCACACCTCGAAGGGCTCGCATGCTGCCGCTCCTCCTCCTGCTGGCCCTGGCCTCGCCCGCTGCGCCCGGCGCCGTGCCCGCCCCCAGCGCCGCGACGCCGACACCGACGGACTGCCGCGCGGCATCGGCCGTGCCGTCCGATACCGACGTCTGCGATCCACGCCGCGGCCTGCTGCATCTGGCCTATCGCGCGGGCCGTGTGGTGCTCCAGCTGCCCGGACGCACACCCGCCGTGCTGGAGACCATTCCGCGCGCCTACGCACCGGAGCGGATCGGCGCCGAACGCGCCATCCGCCTGCTGCCGACCCGGTTGCAGCCGTATCTGGCGCGCGACCGCCTGCTGTACCTGTCGGTGCGCCGTTCCTCGCCCGGGGATGGACACGGCTACTGCGGCGCCGGTGCGGAGATGGCGCTGACCGTGGTCGATCTGCACGGCACGCCGTCGATCCTGGCGCGGGTGCCGGTGTCCAGTTGCCTGGACAACATCGATCTGGACGCGCCCGACCTCGACGACCTGACGCCCTACACGGTCCGCGACGACCGCCTGCGCATCCGCTTCAGCGCCTATGCCGGCCACGACGATGCCGACCCCATCGAGGCGGTGCTCGCCCCGGACCTGCACGGACTGACGTTCGCGCCCTGAGCGCGGCAGCCCGCCTGCGCCACCGCGCGCCGCGCCTGTCATCGCAACCGGCTAAAATCCGCGGTTCATTTGCCCAGGTTCCCACGCCCGATGACGCCGATCGCCCGCACCGCACTGGCCTGCGCCGTGCTCGCCCTGTCCGCCTGCAAGCCGCAGGCGCAGGTCGCCGACCCCGCCGCCAAGCCGGCCGCCCCTGCAGCTGCCGCCACGCCCGCAGCTGCCACGCCGGGTGCGGCCGACGACAATCTCAACGCTGTGCTGTGGATGCAGCGCTCGGCCGAATACCAGGCCCTGGCCGAGCAGACCTATCGCGCCGCCGCCGACCGCCTGGATGCGGCGCTGAAGGAGCCGAACTGGGACGCGCTGGTGCCGGAGGAGCGCGGCAACGCCGCCGCCGGATTGAAGCCGGCGGTGGTGATGGACGTGGACGAAACCGTGCTGGACAACTCGCCGTACCAGGCGCGGCTGATCCGCAACGGCAAGGAATACGACGAGGTCACCTGGGACCAGTGGGTCGCCGAGAAGAAGGCCAAGCCGATTCCCGGCGTGGTCGATTTCGCCAAGGCCGCCACCGCCAAGGGCGTCACCGTGCTGTACGTGACCAACCGCGCGGTGCACCTGACCGACGCGACCCTGGCCAACCTGCGCAGCGCCGGCCTGCCGGTGGCCGACAACAGCGTGCTGCTGGGCCTGGGCACGGTGGTCAAGGATTGCGAGCAGAACGGCTCGGAGAAGAACTGCCGGCGCAAGCTGGTCGGCCAGCAGTATCGCGTGCTGATGCAGTTCGGCGACCAGCTCGGCGACTTCGCGCAGGTGGTGGCCAATACCCCGGAAGGCCGCGCGCAGTTGCTGCAGCAGTACCACGACTGGTTCGGCGAGCGCTGGTGGATGCTGCCCAACCCCAGCTACGGCTCCTGGGAGCCGGCGCTGTTCAACAACGACTTCACCCAGTCGCGTGCCGCCCGCCACCAGGCCAAGGTGCAGGCGCTGGAGCTGGCGCAGTGAGTCGCGCGCCGCTGGCGCTGGCGCCGCACGAGCGCCTGATCTTCGCCCTCGACGTGCCCGGGCGCAGCGAGGCGCTGGAGTGGATCGAGCAGCTCGGCGAGGCGGTGGCGTTCTACAAGATCGGCATGGAACTGCTCGCCTCCGGCGAATACTTCGACGTGCTGGACACGCTGGCCGGGCGCGGCAAGCGGGTGTTCGTGGACCTGAAGTTCTTCGACATCCCGGCCACGGTGGGCGGGGTGATCCGGCGGCTGTCGCAGTGGCCGGTGGACTACTGCACCATCCACGGCTGGCACCCGCCGATGATGCAGGCGGCGGCCGAGGCCAACGGCAGCGACATGCGCCTGCTGGCGGTGACCGTGCTGACCTCGATGGGCCGCGCCGACCTGGCATCAATGGGCATCGACCGCGCGCCGGAAGATGTGGTGGTGGAGCGCGCGCTGGCCGCGCAGGCGGCCGGCATCGACGGCGTGATCGCGTCCGGCCAGGAAGCGGCGCCGATCCGCCGCGCCACCGGCGCCGGCTTTTCCATCGTCTGCCCCGGCATCCGCCCGGGCGGCCCGATTGGCGACGACCAGCAGCGTACGGTGGGCGTGGCCCAGGCCTTCGCCGACGGCGCCGATGCGATCGTGGTCGGCCGGCCGATCCGCCAGGCGGCCGATCCGCGCGCTGCCGCCGAGGCGATCCAGCGGGAGATCGCGCTGACATTGGTCGGCGGCGCTGTCAGTTGATTTTAAATCAATGACTTAACCGACAACTTCTAAAGCATTGCTTTAGCTTCGGCATGCCGGTAGCATGCCCAGCGTCCGGCTCTGCCGGAGATGTGCCATACCGTTCTCCGGCTTCGGTCGGATTTGAAGAGGCCCGCGCCTGGTGCGCGTGGCCTCTTTTTTTGTGCCCGCGCGGCGCGGGCCGTGCTCACACAGGCCTGGCCGCGCAATAGCGGTCGATGAAGGCCTGGTGCGGCGGCATCGCGTCGGCGCAATGGCCGATGGTCTGCTCGACGCTGGCCATGAAGCGCTCCAGGTCGGCCTGCGGCACCTGGTCCACCAGCGGATGGTAGGCGCGCGGCAGGATGCCCTGCCCCACCATCACCTGCACCCAGCTGATCTCGGCGAACATCTCGTCGCCATTGCGGTAGAAGCGACCACTGTCGCGGAACAGCGCCAGCGTCTCCTGCAGTTCCGGGGTGATCGGCATGCTACGGCAGTGCCGCCATAACGCGCTGTCATCGCGCTCGGTGGCGTGGTAGTGCAGCAGCAGGAAGTCGCGGATGCGGTCGAACTCGAAGGCGATGCGCTCGTTGTAGCGCCGCACCAGTACCGGGCTGATGCCCTCGCGCGGGAACAACTCCAGCAGCTTGGAGATGCCGGACTGGACCAGGTGGATGCTGGTCGATTCCAGCGGCTCCATGAAGCCGCTGGCCAGGCCCAGCGCGATCACGTTGCGGTTCCACACCTGCTTGCGGCGGCCGGTGACGAAGCGCAGCGGCCGCGGATCGGCCAGCGCCGGGCCGTCGAGGTTGGCCAGCAGCGTGGCCGCGGCCTCGTCGTCGCTGATGTGCGCACTGCAGTACACGTAGCCGTTGCCGGTGCGGTGCTGCAGCGGGATACGCCACTGCCAGCCGGCCGCGCGCGCGGTGGCGCGGGTGTACGGCGTGGGCGGGCCGACCTTGGCGCAAGGCACCGCCAGCGCACGGTCGCACGGCAGCCAGTGGCTGAAATCGTGGTAGCCGGTGTGCAGCGCCTGCTCGATCAGCAGGCCGCGGAAGCCGGAGCAATCGATGAACAGGTCGCCGGCGATCGCCTCGCCCGATGCAAGCCGCACCGAAAGCACGTCGCCCGATTCCGGATGCAGCTGCACCTCCTCGACGATGCCTTCGCGCCGGGTCACCCCGCGCTGCTCGGCGTAGCGGCGCAGGAAGCCCGCATACAGCGCCGCATCGAAATGGTAGGCGTAGGCGATGTTGGCCAGCGGCGAATTCGGCGGCACGTCGGTGGCCGAGGTCATGAACCGGTCGCGCTTGGCGGCGACGGTGTTGAGCGTGTAGGCGCCCAGCGGCCTGGCCTTGCCGGCCAGCGCCTGCTTGAACCAGTACTGCTGGAACGGCAGCAACCCGAGCGGATGCCCGATCTCGGTGCCGAAGCCGTGCACGTAGGACGTGCCCGGGCGCTGCCAGTCGGCGAACTCGATGCCGAGCTTGAAGCTGCCCTGGGTGTGGCGCACGAACTCGGCCTCGTTGATGCCGAGCAGGTTGTTGAAGGCCTTGATGTGCGGCACGGTGGCCTCGCCGACGCCGACGATGCCGATCTGCTCGGACTCGATCAAGGTGATGCGGTAGTCGGGGCCCAGCACACGCGCCAGCGCGGCAGCGGCCATCCAGCCGGCAGTGCCGCCGCCGACGATGACCAGGTTGCGGAGAGGGGCGGCGATCATGCGTGTGTGGTCCTGTACCGAAGAAAGGGGCGACCGCAAACGCGGACGGGGCCACGCGGCCCCGTCCGTTGAAACCCCACGCGCGCCGGTCGGGCACGCGCGTGGGCCATGCGGTGGATCAGAACTTGGCGCCGATCTCGAAGGTCACCGTCCGCGGCACGTACATGATGTCGCCGGTCTTGTTGATGGTGATGTTCGGATCGAAACGGCCATTGGAGCCGAAATCGTTGTACGAGTACGACGCGTAGTTCTTGAAGTTGAAGGCGTTGAGCAGGTTCACGCGCGCCGTCAACTTGAAGTCGTTGTACACGGTGAAGTCCTTGGTCGCCTGGAAGTCGACCGTGCGGTAGCCCCAGATCTTGCCGCCGACCAGGAACTTGCCGCTGCCCGGAGGCACCGCCGCCACCTGCTGGCAGGTCGCGCCATCGGGATCGGTCTTGCCATAGCACGCGATGGTGTTGATCGGCTCCGGCGTGGCCAGCACCACCTTGGCACCGAAGGTCAGGCCCCACGGACCGTCGATCGAGCCGGAGGCGACGAAGCGGTGCGCCGACACGGCATCGGACTTCACGAACGGATAGTCGTGGATGGTCGCCTTGTCGAACGCGTACGGCTCGTCGATGTTGCGGTTCTGACGCGCGCTGGTGTGGGTGTACGACAGGGTCAGACCCCAGCCCGATTCCTTGGTGTACGGCTTGTCGGCCGACAGCAGCACCTGGCTGCTGCGCTGCTCCAGGCCATTCATGCCCAGGATCGTGTTCTGGTAGCCCGGCACCGGCTGGCCCCACGGGGCGCTGCCGTTCTGGAAGTAGGAACCATCCGGGTAGCGGTTGATCAGCGACATCGCGAAGCCGTCGTAGCTGAGCACGCGCTGGAAGGTCACGTCGGTCTGCCAGTCGCCGACCTGGTTGGTGATGCCGATGCTGTACTGGTCGCTGTACGGCGTCTTCAGGTGGTTGTTGAACATGAACAGTTCGGCGCTGCCACTGACGCCGGGGATGGTGTTCAACTGGTCAACGCCATTGAGGTAGCGCGGATCCCACGCGGTGCAGACGCGGTCGCTGCGGTAGCACTGGCCGGTGGCCGGGTTCTGGAAGTACACCGCGACCGGCGACAGCGCGGCCTTGCTGGTTTCCAGCGCCAGTTGTTCGAACAGGTTGCGATCGTAGGAGCGGCCGGCACCGCCGTGCAGCACCGAGCTCTCGTCGCCGAAGAAGTCGTAGGAGAAGCCCAGGCGCGGTGCCCAGCCATCCTTGAAGTTCTTGCGGTTGCGACCGGTGCTGATGTAGTCGGCGGCGTTGATGCCGCTGGGCAGCAGGCGGTTGGCCCAGGGCTGGCCCGGGTTGGCCGGATCGTTGGAGTACAGCGCGTTGACGAAGGCCTGCGAGGTGACGAAGTCGGTGTAGGCCGGGCTGTCCTCGTAGTCCCAACGCACGCCGACGTTGATCATCAGCTTGTCGGTCGCCGCCCAGTCGTCCTGGATGTAGATGCCGTACTGCTTGGACGGCGACTCCACCGTGGCCTTCTGGCCGGGGGTGTTGTACGGCGCAACGTAGTCCACGCGATACGGCGTGGCGGCGACGCCGTTGTTGTTGACCGCATAGCTGAACTGCGGGTTGAGCGCAGCGGCATCCTGCGAGGTCAGCTTGATGTCCTTGTAGCTGACGCCCATCTTGATGGTGTGCTCGCCATGCCACTGGAAGCTGGTGAAGGTCAGGTCGTTCTGCAGGAACCAGCCCTTCTGGCTCTTGCGCTGCACGTTCAGACCGCCGGCGGAGCCGGTTTCCAGGAAGGTGTATTCGTCCACATCGGTGGAGCCGGCGCGGGGCGCCAGATACTTGTAGACGATGCCGTTGCCGATGCTCTTCGGATTCGGGTTGTTCTCCGAGTCCTCGGTACCGACGATCAGCTCGTTGAACCAGTTGTCGGCGCTGTGCTGCCAACGGATGTTGGCGCGCTTGTCCTTGTTGATCTTGTTGGTGCCGTGTTCCGGCGTGCTGGTGCCGCCGACGTTGCCGGTCTGGGTCTCGTCGCGGTACTGGCCGCTCAGTTCGATGCGATCGCGATCGGTCGGCTCGAAATCGATCTTGCCGAAGTACAGGTCCTCGGTGAACGGCATGTTGGCCGCACCGAACTGGCTCGACAGGTTGGACGGCAGCAGGCCGACGTACGGCTGCGCCGTGTTGTCCGCCTGCACGCTCTTGGGCACCACGTTCTCCTTGCCTTCGTAGGCGACGAAGAAGTGCATGCGGTCCTGGATGATCGGGCCGCCCAGGGCGAAGCCGTATTCCTTGGTCTGCGAATCGATCTTGCCGTTCGCTTCGTCGGGACGCTTGTCGCGCAGATCCTGGTCGGTGTAACGGTAGAAGGCTTCGCCGTGGAACTCGTTGGTGCCGGACTTGGTGGCCGCGGTGATCGCCGCGCCGCTGATCTGGCCGTACTCCGCCTTGTAGTTGGAGGTGATGACCTTGTACTCGCCGATCGCCAACTGCGGGAACGGGTTGCCCTGGGTGTCGCTCTGGCCGGCGATGCCGCCGCCCTTGACGTAGCTCTTCTGGCCGACGCCGTCGATGTACAGGTTGCCGGCGCTGGCATTGGACGCACCGCCGCGCAGCTTGGTGTTTCCGTTGCCGTCGATCTGGAACACCATGCCCGGCACGGTGTCGGCGAACTCCAGGAAGTTGCGGGTGGCCTGCGGCAGCTGCTGGATCTGGTGCAGCGACACCACGTTGCCCACTTCCGAGGTCTTGACGTCCTTCAGCAGCGGCGCGCTGACGGTGACGGTGTCCAGGGTGGTCGCGTTGCCGCCAGCGGCGGTGGTACCGGCGTCGAGATCGACGGTGGACGAGGACGCGACCTGCAGGGTCACCGTCTTGGTCACGCCGTTGGCCTCGACCTTGTAGGTGCCCGGCGGCAGGCCGACCACGGTGTAGTTGCCGTTGGCGGCGATCGGCGCGCGACGCACCGAGCCGGTGGCGACGTTGGTGACGGTGACTTCGGTGCCGGCCTGGGCGGCGGCGACCTGGCCGCGCAGGGTCGCGCTGCTGGACTGGGCCATCGCCGGCATCGTGGCGAACAGGCAGGTGGCCAGCGCGCAGCACAGCAGGCTGCGTGCGGGCAGGTTGGAGGCGGAACGCGATTTCTTCATGACTAAAGCCCTCCCAGGGCGGTCAACGGGATCATTGTTGTGTTCTTCTAGGTGGTGCAAAAAACGACATCGGTGCTGCATGCGTCGGTGTCAGTCCATGGCGGTCCCTCGCTGGGCACTGGAAGCACGAACGATGAGTTGCGGAGCGATCGCATTGGCCGCTGCCGCCGACGCCACCGGAGCGGCATGCGGCTCCAGCGCACCGAGCAGCAGTTGCATGGCGCGGGCGCCGAAGCCGGCGATGTCCACGCGCATGGTCGTCAAGGCCGGATGCACGTAGCGTGCCATCGGTACGTCGTCGAAGCCGGCCAGGGCGATGTCCTCGGGCACGCGCAGCCCGGCATGGGTGAAGGCGAACAGGCAGCCCAGCGCCATCATGTCGTTGGCGGCGAACACCACGTCCGGGCGCTGGCCCTGCAGCAGGGCTTCGCCGGCGCGGTAGCCGGAGGCCTCGTCGAACGCGCCGGGCAGCACCAGCGGTGCCACCTGCGGGCAGCGCGCGCGCAATTCGTCGCGGTAGCCGCGCAGGCGTTCGCGCGCATCGAAGTTGTCGTCCGGCCCGGCGATGAAGGCGATGCGGCGATGGCCCACGTCCAGCAGGTGGCGGGTCATCGCACGCGCGCCGCCGTAGTTGTCGACGTTGAGCACCTGCGCCTCGCCGATGCGCTCGGCGCAGTTCATCAGCACCGCCGGCAGCGCGCCGGGCAGCATGTCGACCGGGTCCTCGGCATCGCTGGCCAGGGACGGCGACATGATCAGCAGTCCGTCGACGCGCCCGGGCATGCGCCGCACCGCCAGCCGCTGCTGCTCCGGCTCGCCGTGGTAGCTGGACACCAGCAGGTGCAGGCCGCGCTCGCGCGCCACCGTGTCGATGCCGCGGATCAATTCGGAGAAGAACTCGCCGTGCAGGTCCGGCAGCACCACGCCGATGGTGTGGGTGCGGCGGCTGCTCAGGCTGCGCGCGGCGTGGTGCGGCACGTAGTGCAGGGTGCGCGCGGCTTCCAGCACGCGCGCGCGCACCGACTCGGCCACGTGCTGATGGCCGTTCATGGTGCGCGACACGGTGGCCACCGAGACGTTGGCCAGGCGCGCCACGTCCTTGATGGTGATGTTGGCGCGCGCATCCGGCGCCGGGACGGGGGGCGGACTCACCAGCGTGCCTCCAGGGTCCGGAACGGCTTGGACAGGGTCACGCCGCCGGCGTCGTAGTGGTCGATTCGGCGGCCGTCCACGCGCACCTGGGTCGGCCGCGTGCGCGTCGGCCAGACCACGCGCACGGCGGTGCCGGCGCGCAGGCCGCTGTCGAGTTCGACCCGCAGCCGTCCGTCGCGCTGGCGCGCGCGCAGGCCGAGCGTGCCGTAGGCGGTGGGCAGGCGCTGCACGGCCAGGCCATCGTCGGCGAGCCAGGCTGGCGGCACGCCGGGCAGCAGCACCAACGCGTCGTCGCCCTCGTGCATGAGCATGCCGAACAGGGCGCGCGCGTACTCGGCGCCGATCCAGGTATGCGGCATGTCGCCCAGGTAGCGCGGGAAGCGCAGCCGCGACTGCACCACCTCGGCCAGGACCTGCCATTCGAACGGGCGGCGGTCGCGCAGCAGGTCCTGCAGCAGTTCGTCGGCCGCCTGCGGCTGGTCCAGATGCACGTAGGTCAGCACGTTGCGCATCTCGTACGGGGTGTAGGCCCACAGCGCATTGGGTTGCTTGCGCTGGCGCACGTCTTCCAGATAGCGCGCGAAGGTGGTGCGCAGCGCCGCCTCCGGCAGCAGGTCCTGCTGCCCGGTGGGATCCAGCGCGATCGAGACGCTGGTCGGATCGCCGTCGCCCAGGTCGGCTGCAGCGGGAATGTAGTCCGCGCCCTTCCACGCCATGGTGGCGCGGATGGACGCGGCCAGCGAGGTGCGCAGCGCCGCGTACTGTTCGCGCGCCCAGGCGGCGGTGGCGGCATCGCCCAGCGAGTCGGCCAGCCAGGCGCCGTCGTGCCAGCCCTTCAGCGCCCAGTAGTCGTCCCAGTAGCTGTGGGTGGGGCTGGAATAGCCTTCGTGGCTGATCGACGGGGCGAGGATGCCGCGGAAGCGTTCCGGCGCCGGCTGCTCGGCCATGTAGCCGGGCACCAGGGTGCGCTCGCGCAGTTCCTGCAGGAACTGCATCGCCAGCTTCACCTTCGGCAGGTAGGCGCGCACGCTTTCCGGGCCGCCGTCCAGCCGCGCGACGTCGGCGACCAGGGTGATGTACTCGCCCTGGCTGTCGTACTCCAGGTCCGAGCCGAAACCATCGTTGACGCTGCCGTCGTCGTTGAGGATCGGCGAGACCAGCCCGTTCGGGTGCACCGCGTGGTCGCTGTACCACTGCAGGTAGTCGCGCGCGACCTGCGCCTGGCCCATCCGCAGCAGGATCGCCGAGGTGGCCATGCCGTCGCGGATGAAGGAACGGTTGTAGTTGCGCGGCCCCGGCTGCATCGCCGGGCCGGTCTGGTTGATCAGCATGTATGCGGCCTGCGCGCGCAGCATGTCCACCAGGCTGGCGTCGGGCAGGCGCAGGCCGACGTTGCCCAGGCGCTGCTGCCAGTCCGCGGAGACCTGCTCGGCCAGCGCGTCGAAGCTGCGGCCCGCGTCGCCGCGGCCAGCGGCGAGCAGCGCGTCGCGGTCCAGCGGCGGCGCCGGCGACAGGCGACCCTGGGCGTCGGCGCTGGCGGTGCCCAGCGGAAACGCCAGCACCACGTCCTGTTGCGCACCCGGCGCCAGGCGCACCGCGTAGTTCAGCATCGCCGCGGCCAGGCCGTCGGCGTCGTGCGCCTGGCGCTGCGCCGGCAGCGTGCCGGCGGCGACGTGGCGGGTGATCTCGGTGGCGCCGTTCGCGCCGAACGCCTCGGCGCCGCCGCCGCTGGGCGCGCTCAGCGAGGTCAGCAGCGCACGGCCGTTGACCCGCACGACGTCGCCGTCGACGGCGACGTCGTGGATCGGCGACAGGCCGCCGTTCTGCCACGGCGGATTCATCTGCATCGGCCGCACCAGCAGCGACAGGGTGCCGCTGACCGGGGTGGTGCCGGTGTTGCGCAGGCGATGGCGCAGCAGCGTCACCGGCTGGCCGTCGCGTTCGATCGTGAAGGTCTCGCTGCGCAGTTCCAGCCCCGGCTGCGGCGACCAGCGCACCGACGGCATCGGCTTCCAGCCGTCGCGCAAGGCGTGGGTCAGCGCATGGCCGTCGGCGCCGGCAGCGGTGCCGGAGGCGTCGCGCCACAGCGGCTGCACCAGCGGCGCGCCCTTCCACGCCTCCAGGTTGCCGTACTCGTCGAAGATCGATTTCTGCCGGCCGGCGTGGATGCCGACCGCGGTCCAGTAGGTCTGCTGCATGTGCAGCGAGGCCGGGAACAACGCGCGGGTGGCGCCGCGCTGCGCGGCGACCTGGTAGCGCTTCATCGGCGTCATCACCGCCTTCGGCCCCAGCAGGCGCAGGCGCGCCAGGGTCGGCGCGACGCCACCGGGCGCGGCGTCGACGCGCAGGCGCAGCGCGCGCACCGGCAGCGGCGCGGTGCCGGCCAGGTAGGCGCTGTCGCTGTCGCCGGCCTGCGGGTCGTCGGCCAGCATGCGCCAGCGGCCCGCGGCGTCCTGCGCCTGCAGCTGCGCCGCGCCATGCGCACCGGCGAACTCGACGATCAGGCCGGCGCTGTCGAACGCGCGCGGGAAGGCGATGTCCAATTGCCGCGCCTGCACGCCGCTGCCCGGCATCGCCACCGCGGCACCGCCCTGCCACAGCGCCGCGGCGTCGGCCGCGGACACGCCACGCAACTGCACGGCGCCGGCACCCAGCGGCTGCATCTCGTAGATCGACACGCCCCAGTCAGCGCTGCGCGCGGGCGCAGCCAGGCGCAGGTAGCGGGCCAGATGCGGCGCGAAGAACACGGTCTCGGTGCCGCCCAGCGAATCGGCCATCGTGTACACCGTGTCCCAGCGCTGGCCATCGCGCGAGGTCTGCAGCAGGAAGCCTTCCGGATTGGAGGTGTCCCATTGCAGGCGCACGCCGCCGACCTGCGCGGCGCGGCCCAGGTCGATCTGGAACCAGTGGCCGGGACTGAAGGCGCCGGCGGTGCGGGTGCTGGCGTCGCCGTCGATCAGATAGCCGATCGCCTGCGCCTTGACCTGCTTGGAGGAACTGGACGCCTGCCATTGCGCACGCGGCGGCAGGCGGCCGTTCTGCGCCTGCACCGGGGCCGTCATCGCAAGTCCGTACAGGACTGCGGACAACACCCAGGCGCAGCGGCGCGCGCCACCGTGACCGAGCACTCGGATGATCTCTGACGAATATCGCACTGGGTCCCCCGGCCAGCACCGCCTCAATCGAGGTGGGCGGACGTTAGCAGCAACTGCAAGCGGTTACATGATGCGTTGCAACATCCGCAATCCACTGGCACATCTGGCCATATGCCGACATGCCTGTCCCGACGCCCCAACGCCGGGTCATGAAATGTCCCGCCGCGACAAGCCCAGCCCCCTGGCTGCCTGCCGGTCGTCCCCGCACCGCCGCCCCGCCCGGCTTGCCGGAATCGCCCGCGCCCAGCAAGATGCGGGACGTTTTGGGGAACGAGCCCGCATCGTATGTCGTCCTGCCCGACCCGGGTCATCTCCTCGCGCGCGCTGTGCGTCCTGCTGTTGGCGATGCTCGCCCTGGCCGTGGGCGGATGCAAGCGCACGCCCGCCGAACTGCCCGGCGCCAGCGCCGAGCCGGCCGCCGCGGTGCGCACGCTGGCGCACGCGCTGCAGCGCAACGACCTGCTCGGTTACGCCCGCGCCGCGGTGCCGCCGGCCCAGTACCAGCGCCTGCAACAGGCCTGGAGCGAGGACCGCAGCCGCTGGCCGCTGACCGAGCTGCCGCTGGCCGAACGCCTGCCCGAGGTGCTCGACACCCTCGCCGCGCCGGACGCCGAGCGCCAGCTGCAGCGCGCCTTCGACGCGCAGTTCGGCGGCCAGGCGGCGAGCCTGAAGCAGGCGGCGCACTCGCTGGGCCTGTTCGGCGTGCAGTTCCTGCGCAACCAGGGCCACTACACGCCCGAGCAGCGCGGCCATTACGTGCAACTGGTGCAGGCGCTG
>NZ_NKUH01000140.1:0-694 GCF_009192895.1 Xanthomonas sp. LMG 12460
CGGCGGCCGCTGCAACTTCACCAATACCGGCACCGGGCCGGGCAACTTCCTGTCCGCCAATCCGCACTTCTGCAAATCGGCGCTGGCCCGCTACCGCCCGGCCGATTTCATCGATCTGGTCGAACGCCACCACATCGCCTACCACGAGAAGGAACTGGGGCAGTTGTTCTGCGACGTGTCCTCCAAGCAGATCGTGCGCATGCTGGTGGACGAGTGCGCCGCGGCGGGGGTGACGGTGCGCACCGACTGCAGCGTGCGCGCGGTGGAACGCGGCAGCGAGGGGTTCCGCCTGGACACCGACGATGGCCCGGTGCATGCGGCCTCGCTGGTGGTAGCGACCGGCGGCCTGTCCATCCCCAGCCTCGGCGCCAGCGGCTTCGGCTACGACCTGGCGCGGCAGTTCGGCCACGCCGTGCTCCCGACCCGCGCCGGGCTGGTGCCGCTGACCCTGAGCGGCAAGCACCAGGAACGCCTGCACGACCTGTCCGGCCTGGCGCTGCCGGTGGAGGCCAGTTGCAACGGTGCGCGCTTCCGCAACTTCATGCTGATCACCCACCGCGGCGTCAGCGGCCCGGCGATCCTGCAGATCTCCTCGTACTGGCAACCGGGCGACGACCTGCGCCTGGACCTGTTGCCGGGGCAGGACGCGGCGACCTGGCTGCGCGAACAGAAACGCCTGCGCGGCGCCGCCGAG
>NZ_NKUH01000141.1:0-2988 GCF_009192895.1 Xanthomonas sp. LMG 12460
GACCGCGGCAGCGATCTGCTCCGGGGTCGGTCCGGCCGCGGCCGGGGCGGGCGCCGTCGTCGCGGCGTCCGCTTGCACGTCGGCGACCGCGACCGGCGCGGGGCTCGGCGGCACGGCCTTCTGTTCCTCGGCGATCACGTCGTGGAGCAGGCCTTCCAGATAATCGTCGATGACCCCGGGGGTGCTCATGCGGCTTGCTCCATCGGCGTGGCGTCGCTGGCGATCAGCCATTCCAGCGCGCGGCGGTAGGCGGCCAGGCCGCGACCCGGGTAGTCGCCCGGCACGCCGGCCACCGTCAGCGCCTTGACGTTGCAGATCTTGGTGTCGACCGGGATGGCGTCTTCCCACACCCGCTCGCCGTAGCTGTCCTGCATCTGCCGCAAGGTCTCGTTGCCGGCGCGGGTGCGCTTGTCGAACAGGGTCGGCAGGATCGACGCGGGCAGCGGCCGGCGCCGCGAGCGCTCGACCATGTCCACGGTGCGGACCATGCTGGCCAGGCCGTGCAGGGCCAGGGGCTCGGCCTGGGTCGGGATGATCACGCGGTCGGCCGCCGCCAGCGCGTTGATCATCAGCAGGCCCAGGGTCGGCGGGCAGTCGAGCAGGATGTAGTCGTGCTGGCCGGCGTGGCGGGCCATGGCCTGCTGCAGCGCCAGGCCCAGGCCGGGCTGGTTGGCGCTGCGCCGTTCCAGTGTGGCCAGCGCGGTCTGCCCGCAGACGAAGCTCAGACGCTCGACCGCGGTGTCGCGGGCCAGCGCGGCGAGTTCGCCCGGCGGGGTCGCGAACAGGTCGAGCACGCCCGGCGGCTGCGGTTCCTGCGGCACGTCGAAGGCCCGGGTCAGCGAGGCGTGCGGATCGAGATCGAGCATCAGCACGCGGTGCCCGAGCATGGCCAGCCCACGGCCCAGGGCCAGTGTGGTGGTGGTCTTGCCCACGCCACCTTTCTGGTTGGCGATCGCCCAGATGCGCATCAGTTGACTCCTTCAATGGCAGGTACTGCGCGGGGGCCGCCGGCGTTGCCGGGGGCCGCCGCGGCGGGGGGTGTCGGGGTGGCCGGCGCGGCACCGGCGCTCAAACGATCGGAGGCCGACGGCGTCGCATCGCCGCTGTCGCCGGAGTCGGCCAGGATCACCAACACCACGCGGCGGTTGGCGTTGCGGCCGGCCGGCGTGTCGTTGCTGGCGCGCGGGCGGAACTGGCCGTAGCCGATCATCGACAGCCGCGAGGGCTGCAGGCCCTGGTCGGCGAACAGGTGGACCACGCTGGCCGCGCGCGCCGCCGACAGTTCCCAGTTCGAGGGGAACTGCGCGGTGGCGATCGGGGTGTTGTCGGTGTAGCCCTCCACGCGCACCCCGTTGGGCACGCCGGACAGCACCTGCGCCAGTTCGGACAGGGTGGCGCGCGCGCTCTGGTCGAGCGCGGCCGAGCCGGAGCCGAACAGGATGTCGCTGTTGATCTCCACTTCGATCCACAGCCCGGCGCGGCGCACGGTGATCAGCTTCTTCTGGATCAGCGGCGCCAGCGCGGCGCCGAGACGATCGGCGATGCTGTCGAGCTGGCGCTGTGCGCGTCGCAGCTGCTGCGCGTCGCGCAGGTCGTCGCCGCGCTGCGCGTTGCCCGAGGGCAGGCGGTTGGGATCGGGCAGGGTCAGCGCCGGGCTGGACTTGATCGGGGTCGGCCGCTCGCCGCCCTGGCCCTGCAGCGCGTGGTCGCCGACCTGCACCGGACGCAGGGTCGTCGGGGTGCCGCCGAACGCGGCGCTCATCGCGTCGGCCATGACCCGGTACTTGGCTTCGTTGATCGTGGACAGCGCGTACATCACCACGAAGAAGGCGAGCAGCAACGTCATCAGGTCGGCATAGGGGATGGCCCATGCCTCGTGGTTGGCGTGCTCGTCGTGGGAGTGCTTGCGGGCCATTGGCAACTCAATGCAAGAATCCGGCCAGTTTCGATTCGATGTTGCGCGGGTTCTCGCCCTGGGCGATGGCGATCAACCCTTCGATGATCATTTCGCGCTCGCCGCAGCTGTGCTTGATCACGCTCTTGAGCTTGGCGGCCATCGGCAGGAACAGCAGGTTGGCCGAGGCGATGCCGTAGATGGTGGCGGTGAACGCGGCGGCGATGCCGTGGCCGAGCTTGCTCGGGTCGGCCAGGTTCTTCATCACCGCGATCAGGCCCAGCACCGCGCCGATGATGCCCAGGGTGGGCGCGTAGATGCCCATGCCCTCGAACACCTTGGCCGCGGCCAGGTCGCAATGTTCCTGGCCTTCCAGGTCGATCTCCAGCATGTGCCGGATGGCTTCCGGCTCCACGCCGTCCACCAGCATCTGCAGGCCCTTGCGCACGAACGGATCCTGCTGCTGCGGCACCTGGTTCTCCAGCCCGAGCAGGCCCTGGCGGCGCGCGATGTTGCTCCATTCCACGATCTGCTTGAGCAACGCCTGGCGATCGCTCGGCGGCGGCCACAGGATCCACTTGGCGATCTGGAACGCACGGCGGAACACGGACGGCGGGGTGTGCACCAGGATCGCCGCGACGGTGCCGACGATCACGATGACGAACGCAGCCGGCGACCACAGCGCCGAAATGCCGGCGCCCTTGAGGATGCTGCCGCCGATGAGCGACAGAATCGCCAACAGCAGGCCGATGAGACTGAGCTTGTCCATGCAGGAGGTATCGGCCAGGGGGCTTGGGACTTGATGGGTTGGCGGCCGGGAATGGGGAATGGGGAGTCGATGAAGCCGGGATTCGGGAATGGGGAATCGCAAAAGCGCGCGCACGCCAACCGCTCATCCCGGCTCTATCGCGTCGCGGCTGAAGCCGCTCCCACATTGGGGAGTGAGGTACACGGGAGCTGCTGTTGCGATTCCCGAATCCCCATTCCCGAATCCCAGCCTCACCGCGTCGCGGCTAAAGCCGCTTCTACGGCGGAATCAGGGGAAAACGAAGCGCCAGGGAACCCGCTCTTACGATTCCCCATTCCCCATTCCC
>NZ_NKUH01000142.1:0-4038 GCF_009192895.1 Xanthomonas sp. LMG 12460
CCCGGGGGGAGAGGGGCTTTGGCTTCTCCCTTCTCCCGTCGGGAGAAGGTGCCCCGCAGGGGCGGATGAGGGTACGGGCGAAGCCACGTGTCGCCAGCTGGGTGCAGCACTTCGCGCGCCGGACCCTCACCCCAACCCCTCTCCCGGAGGGAGAGGGGCTTTATGGCTCAGCCTTGGCTGCCGCGCAGGCGGCTGTGGCGGTAGCCGTAGCCGAAGTAGATCGCCAGGCCGATCACCGTCCAGCCGGCCATCAGCATCCAGTTGTGCGCGGTCATCGCCGACAGCAGCGCCAGGCAGCTGAGCACGCCGGCGATGCAGATCGGCCACGCAAACGGGATGCGGAACGGGCGCGGCAGGTCCGGCTGGGTGCGGCGCAGGATCAGCACGCCGGCGCAGACCGCGGCGAAGGCGATCAGGGTGCCCATCGAGGTCAGTTCGCCCAGCACGTCCAGCGGGAACAGCGCCGCCAGCAGGGCGATGCCGATGCCGGTGATCACCGTGTTGACGTGCGGGGTGCGGTAGGTCGGGTGGATCTTGGTGAACACCGGCGGCAGCAGGCCGTCGCGGGCGATGATCATGAAGATGCGCGGTTGGCCGATGATCATCACCAGCACCACCGAGGACAGGCCGATCAGCGCGCCGACCTCCACCACCACGCGCAGCCAGCCCAGTTGCGGATGCGCGGCGACCGCGGTCACCACCGGCTCGTCGGTGCCCAGTTGCGCGAACGGCACCAGCCCGGTCATCACCGCGGCCATGGCGATGTACAGCACGGTGCAGATCACCAGCGACAGGATCATGCCGATCGGCAGGTCGCGCTGCGGCCGGTGCGATTCCTGCGCCGCCACCGACACCGCCTCGAAGCCGATGTAGGCGAAGAACACCATCGCCGCGCCACGCAGCACGCCATCCATGCCGTACTTGCCCGGGCCTTCGTTGGCGGGGATGAACGGGTGCCAGTTGGCCGGGTCCACGTACTTCCAGCCGGCGGCGATGACCAGCACGATCAGGCCGCTCTTCAGCACCACCATCGCCATGTTCATCGCCGAGGACTTGCGGATGCCGACGTAGCACAGCCAGGTCAGCAGCAGCACGATGCCGGCGGCAGGCAGGTTGGCGATCGCGCCGGTGGGCTGCAGCTTGCCGTCCAGCGGCGCGTTGACCAGTGCCGCGGGCAGATGGATGTTGAAGTGGTCGAGCAGGCTCAGGAAATAGCCGGTCCAGCTGACCGCCACCGCCGAGGCCGACACGCCGTACTCCAGCACCAGCATCCAGCCGATGAACCAGGCCGCCAATTCGCCGAAGGTGGCGTAGGTGTAGGTGTAGGCGCTGCCGGAGACCGGCACCATCGCCGCGAACTCGGCGTAGGCCAGCGCGCAGAACGCGCAGCACACCGCGGCCAGCACGAACGAGAGCATGATCGCAGGCCCGGCGTGGTTGGCCGCGGCCTGCCCGGTGATGACGAAGATGCCGCCGCCGATCACCGCGCCGATGCCCAGCGCGGTCAGGCCCCAGGGGCCCAGCGCGCGTTGCAGGCCTAGCCCGCCGGCGTCCTCGTGGCTGGCATGGGGGTGTTTGGTGGCCAAGAGTTGTTTGAGCATCGAGCGGTTCCAGCCGGGCGCGGCGTGCGAGGAAGAGGGGGCGAACGCGAAGACCGGCGCGGACGCCGGTCTTCGGGGGAGCGGGTCAGGCCTTGGCGGCCAGGCGGCTGTTGCGGATGCCGTAGAAGAAGTAGATGCACAGGCCGATCAGGGTCCAGCCGACGAACACCTTCCAGTGTTCCTGGAATGCCTGGAAGAACAGGCCCACGCAGAACAGCGCGCCCAGCGGGCACACCGCCCAGAACAGCGGCACCCGGAACGGACGCGGCAGATCCGGACGGGTGAAGCGCAGCACCATCACGCCGACGCACACCGTGGCGAAGGCCAGCAGGGTGCCCATCGACACCAGTTCGCCCAGCACGTCCAGCGGAATCAGTCCGGCCAGCAGCGCAGCGAGCACGCCGACCACCACGGTGCCGACGTAGGGGGTGTGGAAACGGCGATGGACCTTGCCGAACAGCTTCGGCAGCAGGCCGTCGCGCGCCATGGTGTAGAAGATGCGCGGCTGCGCCATCAGCATCACCAGCACCACCGAGGACAGGCCGGCGATGGCGCCGATCTCGACGAAGGTCTTCAGCCAGGCCAGCTGCGGATAGTGCTCCAGCGCAGTGGCCACCGGCTTGGCGGTGCCGAGCTGGGTGTAGGGCAGCAGGCCGGTCAGCACCGCGCAGACGATGATGTAGATGACGGTGCAGATGGCCAGCGACACCAGGATGCCGATCGGCATGTTCTTCTGCGGGTCCTTGGTCTCGCCGGCGGAGGTGGAGACCGCATCGAAGCCGATATAGGAGAAGAACACGATGGAGGCGGCGCGGAAGATGCCGCTCCAGCCGAACTCGCCCGGGCCGGTGTTCTCGGGGATGAACGGATGCCAGTTGTCCGGGTTGATGTAGAAGATGCCGACGCCGACGAAAAGGCAGATCACCAGCACCTTGATCGCCACCACGATGGCGTTGACGAAGGCCGATTGAGTGACGCCGACGTAGCACAGCGTGCTGACCGCGGCCACGATCAGCACCGCCGGCAGGTTGACGAGGTTGCCCGAGGCGACGAAGGCGTGGCCGGTCCAGGTCAGCGGCGCGCTGGCCAGTTCCGCGGGGAAGGGCAGGCCGAGGGTGCCGGTGACGAAGCTGATCAGATAGGCCGACCAGCCCACCGCGACGCTGGAGCCGGCGAACAGGTATTCCAGCACCAGGCACCAGCCGATGAACCAGGCCACGCCTTCGCCGAGCGTGGCGTAGGAATACGAGTAGGCGCTGCCCGAGACCGGCAGCATCGCCGCGAACTCGGCGTAGCACAGGCCGGCGAAGGCGCAGGCCAGGCCGGCGAACACGAACGAAAGCATCACCGCCGGGCCGGCATGATTGGCCGCAGCCTGGCCGGTGAGCACGAAGATGCCGGCGCCGATCACCGCGCCGATGCCGAGCAGGATCAGGTGTCTGGCGGTGAGGGTGCGTTTGAGGGTGGCTTCGCCCTCCAGACTGCCTTCGAACGGTTCGCCGGCATCGACGTGACCGGCCGGTTCGATCGGCTTGACCCTCAGCAAAGACTTGAGCATTCGGTGCATCCCCAGGTGGCGGTACGGGGCAAGCGGCCCCGGCAATGGCGAAGCGCCGGGCCCGCAGCGGGCGACGCAAGCGTCGTACCATGCCAAAGCCGGCCGGCCGCCACAAGCCGCGCTGCACCGTGGACGGCGATAATGGCCGTCCCCGAACGCGAGAACGCCGATGCCGGAGTCGTCCCTACGCCAGCAGTTGCAGGCCCATGCCCGGCAGTGTCCGGATCAGGCCGAGGTCGCCGCGCAGTTCCTGGCCTTGCTCGACGATGCCGCCGATCCGTTCGTGCGCGCCCGCCTGGACGGCCATTTCACCGGCTCGGCCTGGCTGGTCAGCGCCGACGGCACGCGCACCTTGCTGACCCATCACCGCAAGCTGCAGCGCTGGCTGCAACTGGGCGGCCACGCCGACGGCGACCGCGATCTGGCGCGGGTGGCCTTGAAGGAGGCCGAGGAAGAATCCGGGCTGCCCGGCCTGGCACTGGAGGATGGCGCGATCTTCGACCTGGACCGGCACTGGATTCCCGCCCGCGGCGAGGTGCCGGGGCACTGGCATTACGACGCACGCTACGTGGTCCGCGCCGGTGCGGACGAAGCCTTCGCGGTCAGCGAAGAATCGCTGGCGTTGGCCTGGCGCCCGATTGCCGAATTGCTGGATGAAGCGGACCTGGATCCGTCGCTGCGGCGCATGGCGCAGAAGTGGTTGCAGCGCAGCGCATCAGCCCCTCTCCCCCCGGGAGAGGGGTTGGGGTGAGGGTGCGGACGCGAAGCGCTGCACCAATCTGGCAACACGAGGCTTCGCCCGTACCCTCATCCGCCCCTTCGGGGCACCTTCTCCCAAAGGGAGAAGGGAGAAGCTAAAGCCCCTCCCCCCTCGGGAGA
>NZ_NKUH01000143.1:0-13546 GCF_009192895.1 Xanthomonas sp. LMG 12460
CTCCCGACGGGAGAGGGGCTATTAGCTGTCTCAGCCTCTGCAAATCCCCAATCCCGAATCCCCAATCCCGGCCCCCAGGCATGTGCCACAAGCTGGGCACCGCGATGCTGGACTTGCCCGGCCCCAGACGCTAGCGTGCAAAGCGTTTTTGTCGTTTCAGGGGTAACCATGAACAACGCTGCCGCGCCGCGCCAGCTCACGTTCCGTGCCGTGGTGCTGGCGATCGTGCTGGCCGTGGTGCTGTCCGCCGCCAATGCCTACCTCGGTCTGTTCGCCGGCCTGACCATCGCCACCGCGATTCCGGCGGCGGTGGTGTCGATGGGGGTGCTGCGCCTGCTCGGCGGCGGCTCCATCCTCGAGAACAACATCGTGCAGACCGGCGCCTCGGCCGGTTCCTCGATCGCGGCGGGGGTGATCTTCACCATCCCGGCGCTGGTGATCATGGGCTACTGGCCGGACTTCAAGTACTGGTGGGTGCTCGGCATCGCCGGCATGGGCGGCCTGCTCGGGGTGCTGTTCTCGGTGCCGCTGCGGCGCTCGATGATCGTCGAGGATCCGCTGCCGTTCCCGGAGGGCAAGGCCGCCGCGGAAGTGCTCAAGGCCGGTGAGAATCCCGGGCCGGGGCTGAAGATCTTGGGCCTGTCGGCGGCGATCGGCGGGCTGGTCAAGCTCGGCGCGGCCAGCGGCCTGAAGGTGATTCCGGATACCTGGGCGCAGGCCGCGTACATCGGCAGCAGTAAGATGGTCGGCTACGTCGGCACCAATCTGTCGCCGGCGTTGCTGGGCGTGGGCTACATCGTCGGGCTCAACGTCGGCATCGTGGTGCTGTCCGGCTCGATCCTGTCCTGGCATCTGGCCATCCCGCTGTACCAGCAGTTCTTCATGGGCTCCGACCCGGCGCTGGCGCAGAGCCTGGTCAATGCGCCGGCGGCCGAAGCGGCGTTCGGCATCTGGGCGGCCAAGGTGCGCTATCTGGGCGTGGGCGCGATGCTGATCGGCGGCGTGTGGACGCTGTTCTCGCTGCGCAAGTCGCTGCTGTCGGGCGTCAAGAGCGGCTTCGCCGCGGCGCGCAAGAGCACCGGCGGCGCCGCGGTGGCCGAGACCGATCGCGACCTGCCGATGAAGTGGATGCTGGTCGCGCTGCTGCTGTGCACGCTGCCGCTGCTGGGCCTGTACCAGGCCATCGTCGGCCAGTGGCACGTCAGCGTGCCGATGACCCTCATCATGATCGTCGCCGGTTTCCTGTTCGTCTCGGTGTCCGGCTACCTGGCCGGCCTGATCGGCTCGTCGAACAACCCGGTCTCCGGCATCACCATCTCCACCATCCTGTTCGCCTCGGCGGTGCTGGTGCTGCTGCTCGGGCGCGATTCGCCGATCGGCGCGGTCGCCGCGATCATGATCGGCGCAGTGGTGTGCTGCGCCGCGGCGGTCGGCGGCGACAACCTGCAGGATCTGAAGACCGGCTACCTGGTCGGCGCCACGCCATGGAAGCAGCAGTTGATGCTGGCCATCGGCGCATTCTCCTGTGCGCTGATCATGGCGCCGGTGCTGAACCTGCTCGCAGAGGCGTACGGGATCGGCAGCAAGACGCTTCCGGCCCCCCAGGCGGTGTTGATGGCCTCGGTAGCCAAGGGTCTGTTCGGTGGGACACTGCCGTGGACGATGATTGCGATCGGCGCCGGTGTCGGTGCGGCGATCATCGCGTTTGACGAATGGTTGAAGAAGACGGGCAAGCGCTTTCGCGTGCCGGTGCTCGCCGCGGCGATCGGCATCTACCTGCCGCTGGAGCTGATGGTGCCGATTTTCCTTGGTGGCCTGATCGCCCACTTGGTCGAGCGTTTCCACAAGATTCGCGCCGATGACGAGGAAGGGCGAGATCGCGTGCATCGTCCAGGCGTGTTGTTTTCAGCGGGTCTTATCACCGGCGAGGCGTTGATGGGCATCGGCATTGCGCTTCCGATCGTCATCACCAACAACAAGAACGTGCTGGCGCTTCCCGAGGCCTATCACCTCAACCAGTGGTACGGCCTGGCGCTGCTGGCCTTCGTCGGCTGGCTGCTGTACCGCACCGGCCGCAAGGGCGAAGCCGCGGCCGCGCCGCGCACGTAACCGGCGCAATCGCCTCCTGCAACGCAACATCCGAAGCCCGGCCCCGCGCCGGGCTTCGCTCCGGCCGGGCCCGCGCGCCGCACGTGCCGATCCCATCAGCTTCTCGCTGGCTGCTCCGCGCCGCGTGTGTCGCAAAGACCGAATCTTGCCCGGGCCGCGTGCGCCTCCCGCGGTCCGCCTCACCACCAAGGCCAGCTTCGGCACCGGCCTGCTGCACTTTGCCGTATCAGTGCCTCGCGGCCACTCCCGATCCACCACGCTCATCCGGCCGCGGTATGGCCACGGTCCGCTTGCTATCCGAAACCGGGTCAGTGCGGGTCTTCGTAATCACAGCCGAGCCAGCGCCTCGCTCTTGCCAATCCCCAATCCCGATTCTCCATTCCCGGCTCTTCCATGACTTCAGTCCTTTGCGCCACGCCCACCGCGGCCCCTACCATCGACGTTTTGCCGTGTTCCGGAGACGCCCGATGACCCTGCGCTACGCCTTGCTGCCCCTGGCCCTGCTGACCGCGCTGCCCGCGCTGGCCGCCACCCGCGGTTTCGAAGTTCGCGACATGGTCGCGCTGGACCGGGTGTCCTCGCCGCTGCTGACGCCCGACGGCGGCACGGTGATCTTCGCCAAGCGGCAGATGGACAAGGCGCTGGAGAAGTCCAGCACCAGCCTGTGGCTGCGCGACCTGCGCACCCGCGATGCGGCGCCGCCGAAGCGGCTGACCCCGGAAGGCTGGAACGTCAACTCGCCGGAACTGTCGGCCGACGGCAAGACCGTCTACTTCCTCAGCGCCAAGTCCGGCCGCCAGCAGCTGTATGCGCTGCCGCTGGCCGGCGGCGCGCCGCGCCAGCTCACCGATTTCGCGCTGGACGTGGACAGCTACCGCATCGCCCCGCAGGGCGACCGCGTGGCCTTCAGCGCCGGCGTGTTCCAGGACTGCGGCTCGGACCTGGCCTGCACGCAGAAGCGCCTGGACGCCAAGAAGCAGTCCAAGGCCACCGGCGTGGTGTTCGACCAGTTGTTCGTGCGCCACTGGGATACGTGGAACGACGGCCGCCGCAACAGCCTGTTCGTCGCGCCGCTGCCGGCCGGCGCCAAGGCCAAGCCGGTCGCCGGCGCCTCGGCGGTCAGCGTGACCCTGGCCGGCGACATCCCCTCCAAGCCGTTCGGCGGCAGCGAGGACTACACCTGGGCGCCGGACGGGCAGTCGCTGGTCGCCAGCGTGCGCGTGGCCGGCCGCGAAGAACCGTGGTCGACCAACTTCGACCTGTACCGGCTGGACGCCGCCGGCAAGGCCGCGCCGGTCAACCTGACCGCGTCCAACCCGGCCTGGGACGCCGGCCCGGTGTTCTCCGCCGACGGCAAGACCCTGTTCTACCGTGCGATGAAGCGCCCCGGCTTCGAGGCCGACCGCTTCGGCCTGATGGCCATGGACGTGGCCAGCGGCAAGACCCGTGAGATCGCCCCGCAGTGGGATCGCTCGGCTGGCGAGCTCGTGCTCTCGGCCGACGGCAAGACCATCTATACCACCGCCGACGACATGGGCCAGCACCCGCTGTTCGCGGTCGACGTGGCCGATGGCAAGGTCCGCACCGTGGCCGCCGACGGCAGCGTCGGCTCACCGGTCCTGGCCGGCACCACCCTGGCCTTCACCCGCAACAGCCTCAAGAGCGGCGACCAGATCGTGGTCGCCGACGCCGATGGCCAGCAGCCGCGCGCCATCACCCCCAGCGCCGGCGAACTGCTGCCGGACGTGAAGTTCGGCGACTACGAGCAGTTCTCGTTCAAGGGCTGGAACAACGACACCGTGCACGGCTATGTGGTCAAGCCGTACAACTACCAGGAAGGCAAGACCTATCCGGTGGCGTTCCTGATCCACGGCGGCCCGCAGGGCAGCTTCGGCAACGGCTGGAGCTATCGCTGGAACCCGCAGACCTATGCGGGGCAGGGCTACGCGGTGGTGATGATCGACTTCCACGGTTCCACCGGCTACGGCCAGGCCTTCACCGATGCGATCAGCCAGCACTGGGGCGACCGCCCGCTGGAAGACCTGCAGAAGGGCTGGGACGCGGCGCAGAAGCAGTACGGCTTCCTCAATGGCGACAAGGCCTGTGCGCTCGGCGCCAGCTACGGCGGCTACATGGTCTACTGGATGGCCGGCAACTGGAACAAGCCTTGGAAGTGCCTGGTCGACCACGACGGCGTGTTCGACAACCGCATGATGGGCTACGCCACCGAGGAGCTGTGGTTCAGCGAGTGGGAGAACGGCGGCACGCCGTGGCAGAACCCGGCCGGCTACGAAAAGTTCAACCCGATCCTGCACGTGGACAAGTGGAAGGTGCCGATGCTGGTGATCCATGGCCAGCAGGATTTCCGCATCCCGATGGAGCAGGGCCTGGCCGCGTTCGGCGCGCTGCAGCGCAAGGGCATCGAGTCCAAGTTCCTGTACTTCCCGGACGAGAACCATTGGGTGCTGAAGCCGCAGAACAGCATCCTCTGGCACGACACGGTCAACGGCTGGCTGAAGCAGCATATCGGGCAGTGAGGGGACCTGGGGCCTGGGTTTCCCGGGCCCCTTCTGGGAATACGGCCCAGGTCCCGGGATTCGGGATTTTCCCGCGATCCCGGTAATCCGATGGCCCTTGTGGGAGGGGCTTCAGCCCCGACACCTTACCAATGAAGCGTCGGGGCTGAAGCCCCTCCCACAAAAACAACAGGCGCTTGCAGCGCATCGCTCCTGCGAATACACCCGCGGCCTGTTGCTCTCTTTCGATCGTTGTTGACACCTCCAAACCTCCAACCGCGGCGCACGAATCCCGAATCCCCACTCCCGAATCCCCGCCCTAAAGCCCGATGCCCTCGACGCCCCTGATCACCAACGACATCGTCATCTTCGGCCTGATCGCCGCCACCCTGGGCGCGGTGTTCTGGACCGCGGCGCGGCCGTCGGGATTCTGGAAGCGCTTCTACGGCTTCGTGCCGGCGCTGTTGCTGTGCTATCTGATTCCGGGCATCTACAACACCGTCGGCCTGATCGACGGGCAACACAATTCGCTCTACAACCCGGTCGCGCGCGACGTGCTGCTGCCGGCGGCGCTCGTCCTGCTCACCCTCACCATCGATCTCAAGGGCATCCTGCGGCTGGGGCCGAAGCTGGTGGCGATGTACCTGGGCGCGTCCTTCAGCATCATGCTCGGCGCGGTGGTCGCGTTCCAGGTGATGAAGTGGCTGCATCCGGTGACCGTGGCCGGCGACACCTGGGCCGGCATGGCTGCGTTGGCCGGCAGTTGGATCGGCGGCGGCGCCAACATGCTGGCGATGCGTGAGGTGTTTCAGGTCGATGCCACCACCTTCGGCCAGTTCGCGGTGGTCGACGTCGGCGTCGGCTACGTGTGGATGGCGCTGCTGATCTTCTTTGCGCAACGTGCGCCGGCGATCGATGCGCGCACGGGCGCCGACACCCGCGGCATCGACGACCTCAAGCAGCGCATCGCCCACTTCCAGGCCCAGCACGAGCGCGTGGCCAGCCTCACCGACCTGATGCTGATCGTCGGCGTGGCCTTCGGCGCGGTCGGCCTGGCGCATGCGATCGCCACCCCGACCGCGGCGTGGTTCGACGCGAACGTGAGTTGGGCCAAGCAGTTCAGCCTCGGCTCGCCGTTCGTGTGGGTGGTGGTGCTGGCGACCACCTTCGGCCTGCTGCTCAGCTTCACCCGCGCGCGCACGCTCGAGGGCGCCGGCGCCTCGCGCATCGGCACGCTGCTGCTGTATTTCCTGATCGCCTGCATCGGCATGCAGATGGATCTGCTGGCGCTGTTCGACCGGCCCTGGATCTTCGCGCTCGGCCTGATCTGGCTCATCGTGCACGTCCTGCTGCTGCTGGCGCTGGGCAAGCTGCTGCGGGTGCCGTTCTTCTACTTCGCGATCGGCTCGCAGAGCAACGTCGGCGGCCCGGCCTCGGCGCCGGTGGTGGCGGCCGCGTTCCACCCGGCGCTGGCCCCGGTCGGCGTGTTGCTGGGCACGATGGGCTACGCCACCGGCACGTACCTGGCCTATCTGGTCGGGATCACCCTGCGCGCGATGGCCGGCGCTGGCTGAGTCGCGGCGGCGTGACCGCCGCAGCCTGTTCGCGTGCGGCAGCGCGATGTGGGGGCCGGCGCTGGGACTGCTGCCGTACATCGCGGGCGTGGATCTAGGGCGCTGCGTCCGGCGGCGTGCCTGCGAAACTGCTGGTCTGGGTGGTGGACACGACGCCAGGCGTCGGCGTGGACGCCTGCCGTTATGCAGTCGCAGGCGGCAACTACTGCATCGCCACGCTGCGCTGCCGTTCTTCCTGCTGCTGTGGAGGCGCCTGCAGGTTCTGCTGCTGCAACTGGCCGACGTTGGCCTGCGACGGCTCGTGGGCCGCGGCCGCGGTCTGGACCTGGCTGCGCAGGTGCGCCGGGTTCTCCGGTTGCCCCTGGACCGCGAACAGACGGTCGCCATCGCGGCTGGGCAGCACCTGGTCGATGCGCTGCAGGCCGTCCTGGCCGGCGCGCGCGGCGACGCTGGCGGCGGTGTTGAGGAAGGCTGCGTCGTCGTGCAGGCCGAGCCGGTCGCGCTGGCCGTCCAACTGCACCACCGCGTCGTTGAACAGGCGGCTGCCGGTCGACAGCGAACCGGATTGCCCCTGGCTCTGGACCTGACCCTGGCTCTGGTTCTGCGCCATGTCCTCGGCCTTCATCACCGAGTCGATGCCGTGCAGGTCCAGGCGATGCTTGAGCATCATCCCGGGGATCAGGCGCTGGCCGAACGACAGCGGGTCCGGTTCCGGCAGCTGGATCTGGTGGCCGGCGGCGTCGGGCATCAGGCCGCGGGTCAGCAGGTTGTCTTCCTGCAGGTAGGTCAGCAGTTCGTTCTTGACGTGATAGCCGCGGATCAGCCCGTCGGCGGCATAGGCCTTGGCCGCGTCGGCATCCAGCCCTTCGCGCTCGAGCGTCTTGTTGTTGACCCCGGCGGCGTTGAAGGTCACCGCCGGCACGTCGTTGACCATCGACGAGGCCGCGGCCAGGCCGCCGCCCAGCGAGTGCCCGGAGATCAGCAGGTTGTCGCCGAAGGCCTGCTTGGCCTGGCTGCCGAGCTGGATCGCCGAGGCGTACTGTGAGTCGGAAAAGCCCAGGCCCTGGCCGAGGTTGTGTTTCCAGTCCTTCAGTTCGTCGGTGCCGCAGAAGCCCAGCACCACGTTGCCCTGCGGGTTGCGGTAGAACGCGGCATCGAAGCCGCTCTTGGCGTCGTGCTGCAGGCTGGGATCGATGCCGGCGCGCTGCAGCGCGGCGTCGTCCATGCGCGACCAGCCATCGGGCAGCGCGGCGAAGGTCTCGGCGCCGCCGGCGCGGCGTTCGGCCGCGGTGTGGTAGAGGTCCTGCAACAGTGGCGGCAGTTGCCGGTCCACGGCCTGTGGCTGCTGGCCGCGGACGGCGTCGGAGAAGGAGGTGGACGGATCGGACGGGGAAAGCTCGTTCTGGTTCATGCGCGGCTCCGTGCGAATGTGGCGACCGACCGCGTCAGCGGCTCGCTTCCAACGGGATTGCGTGGGCGCTCAGCCAGGCGCGCACGTCGTTGCGGACCTGCTGCGCGTTGGCGTTGAGCAGCCGCTCGGGCGTGTTGAAGAAGTACGCCTGGAAGGTCTTGCCCTGGGCGTTGCGCAGGCTCGGATCGACCCCGGCCTGCAGCAGCTTCGGCACCCAGGGATTACCGGCGCTGCTCTGCGCGGCCAGGTGCAGCAACGAGTTGCCTGTGGCGTCGACCCGTTTCGGGTCGGCGCCGGCCTTGAGCAGAAGTTCGATCTGCGCGTCGCGCTTGCTCTGCACGGCGCGGAACAGCGGGGTCCAGTTCGCGCGCGCGCTCACCGGGTCGACCGGGGCGCCGTGCTGCAGCAGGATCTCCAGGTATTGCGGATCCTTGGCCATGGCGGCCATGTGCACCACGGTTTCCTGATCCATGCCCGGCAGCGACGGGTCGGCACCGGCGTCGAGCAGCGCCGCCAGCGCGCGCGGCTGTTCGTTCCAGATGGCCCATTCGAGCAGGGTGACGTTCTGGTCGCCGTGCGCGGACAGGTCCGTGCTGGGCGCCAGGGCGGCGATGCGGCCGACGTCGCCGCGCGCGATGGCGGCGGCGATGTCGGCGAGTGCGGGGTCGCGGAACGCGACAGAATGATCCTGCAGCGAGGCTGACATGGCGGAATGCTCCTTGGCGCCGGACTGTGCGGCGCAACTGACCGAGAAGAACAGCGAGGTCGCGAGTGCGATCAGGGCGGGGACGGGCGTACGCATGCAAGGCTCCTTTCCTGTTCGCGGTCCTGGGATGACGGCGCACGTCCTGGCGCCGTTGCCGATGCTAGCAGCGGATCGCAGTGGTGTTGTGCCAGTTTTGTGACGCGGTCTGCGAATCTCTGGTGGCGTCCCGCCAGGCGGTCCGTCGTTTAACCGGAAACAAACGCTTGGCGGCCGGGATATTGCCGAGATGCGATTGCTGCCGCGAGCGGGCAGGGCGGACAGGCAGCGCCGCAGGGGCATGCAGCGCGTGCGCATGGGATTGGCCGCGCTGCCGCGACTGCAGGCGCCGCACAGGCGAGGGACATGTGCGCAGCGGCATAATGGACGTTTTCCCAAAGGAGCGCGCGATGACGGCGACCCCCTTCGACCTGTTGATCAGCGATTGCGACGGCGTGCTCGTCGACAGCGAAGTGCTGGCCGACCGAGTGATGCTCGACGCGCTGGGCGCCTATGTGCCGCGGGCCGAACTGGAACGCTTTCTTGCGGGCAGCTTCGGCCTCACCGCACAGGAAATCGTGCAGCGCGTGCAACGGCAGTACGCGCTGGCGCTGCCGCCGGGCCTGTGCCAGGAGATCCGCACACGCTCGGAGGCGCTGATTGCCGCCGAGGTGCAGCCGATCGACGGCGTGCGCGAAGCCTTGCTGGCGTTGCCGCTGCCGCTGGCGGTCGCCTCCAACAGCATGCGCGAGAGCGTGGTCGCCTCGGTGGCGCGCGCCGGCCTGCATGAGCGTGTCGGCGAACGCATCTTCAGCGCCGACATGGTGGCGCGGCCCAAGCCCGCGCCGGACGTGTATCTGCTGGCGGCGCGCACGCTGGAGGTGGCGCCGGAACGCTGCCTGGTGATCGAGGACAGCGCCACCGGTGCCAGCGCCGCGCTGGCCGCGGGCATGACCGTGATCGGCTTTACCGGCGCCGCGCACATTCCCGCCGGGCACGCCGCGACCCTGCGCCAGCTCGGCGTGGCCGCGGTGATGGAACACATGCGCGAACTGCCGCAGACCTATGCGGAACTGGTGCGCGCCGCGGCGGCATGAAGAGCTGGGATTGGGGAATCGGGATTCGGGAATGGGAGCGGCGCCGCGAGTGCATGGCATCCGCGTGCTTCTCCGTAAAAGCGGCTTTAGCCGCGATGCCTTGTCGGTAATGCGTCGCGGCTGAAGCCGTTCCTACAACAGCCAAGCGGCGATGCTCATTGCAAGCATCGCCGCACTTTCATCACGATCACCGCCGCGTTCGCCGAATGCCTTCAGGCGCCCACCACCAATCCCCAATCCCGACTCCCCAATCCCCGCCTTTCAACAACAGCGAAACCCGCTCTTGCCGCCGTACCGCGCCTCCTGGCGCTCGCGGAAGAAGGTCTTGTAGTCCATCGGCTCGCGGTCCGGATGCTTTTCCAGCATGTGCCGCACGTAGTTGTCGTAGTCGGGAATGCCGCAGCACAGCCGCGCGGTCTGCACCAGGCGCCGCCATAGCCGGCGGTGCGCCTGGTACTGCCCGACCGGAACCAGGGCGCCGGCCATTACAGGTCCGCCATCTGGTGCGGCTGCAAGGCCACGTACGCGGTCTCGCGGTCGCTGCGTTGCGGGTTGCGGCGCGCGGCAAGAATGGTCTTGATCGCGTAGACCAGCACCGCGAACACCACGCACAGGAACAGCACGGTCAGCCCGGTGTTGACGTAGGCATTGGTGACGATCTGCTGCATCTGCGCCACCGACTTGGCCGGTGCGGTGATGGTGCCGCTGGCGATGGCGTCCTGGAACTTGTGCGCCTGCGCCATGAAGCCCTGCGACGGGTTGCGGTCGAAGATCTTGATCAGGCCGGCGTAGGTGGTGCAGATCAGCAGCCATACCGCCGGCACCGCGGTCACCCAGGCGTAGCGGTCGCGCTTCATCTTGAACAGCACCACCGTGCCCAGCATCAGCGCGATGCCGGCCAGCATCTGGTTGGAGATGCCGAACAGCGGCCACAGCGTCTGGATGCCGCCGAACGGATCGACCACGCCGGTGTACAGCAGGTAGCCCCACAGCGCCACGCAGCCGGCGGTACCGATGATGTTGGCGGTCCACGACTCGGTCTTCTTCAACGCCGGGATGAAGTTGCCGAGCAGGTCCTGCAGCATGAAGCGGCCGGCGCGGGTCCCGGCGTCCACCGCGGTGAGGATGAACAGCGCCTCGAACAGGATCGCGAAGTGGTACCAGAAGGCCATCATCGCATCGCTGCTGTTGGGGATGGCCTGATGCAGGATCTGCGCGATGCCCACCGCCAGCGTCGGCGCGCCGCCGGCGCGATGCAGGATGGTGGGTTCGCCGATCGCCGCCGCGGTGGCGGTCAGTTGCTCCGGGGTGATGGCGAAGCCCCAAGTGGTGCTGATGTGGTGCGCGGCGGCGGCGACGTCGGCGCCGATCACCGCCGCCGGGCTGTTCATCGCGAAGTACACGCCCGGGTCGATGATCGAGGCCGCCACCAGCGCCATCACCGCCACGAACGATTCCATCAGCATGCCGCCGTAGCCGATGTAGCGCATGTGCGACTCGTTGGCGAGCAGCTTGGGCGTGGTGCCCGAGGAGATCAGCGCATGGAAGCCGGAGACCGCGCCGCAGGCAATGGTGATGAACAGGAACGGGAACAGGCCGCCCTTCCACACCGGGCCGTCGCCGCTGGCGGCGAACTGCGTGAGCGCCGGCATCTTCAGCTCCGGCATCACCACCAGGATGCCGATCGCCAGGGCGATGATGGTGCCGATCTTGAGGAAGGTGGACAGGTAGTCGCGCGGCGCCAGCAGCAGCCACACCGGCAGCACCGAGGCGACGAAGCCGTAGCCGATCAGCATCCAGGTGATCTGTGTGCCGGTGAAGGTGAAGGCCGGGCCCCAGGTGGGATCGGCGGCGACCTTGCCGCCGAACCAGATCGCCGCCAGCAGCAGGATCAGCCCGACCACCGAGATCTCGCCGATCTTGCCGGGGCGGATGTAGCGCATGTACACGCCCATCAGGATCGCGATGGGCATGGTCGCGATCACCGTGAACATGCCCCAGGGGCTTTCCGCCAGCGCCTTGACCACCACCATCGCCAGCACCGCCAGGATGATGATCATGATCAGGAACGCGCCGAACAGGGCGATGGTGCCGGGCACCTGACCCATTTCCTCGCGGACCAGGTCGCCGAGCGAGCGGCCGTTGCGGCGGCTGGAGAGGAACAGCACCATGAAGTCCTGCACCGCGCCGGCCACCACCACGCCGACCACCAGCCACAGCAGGCCGGGCAGGTAGCCCATCTGCGCGGCCAGCACCGGCCCGACCAGCGGCCCGGCGCCGGCGATGGCGGCGAAGTGGTGGCCGAACAGCACGTGCTTGTTGGTCGGCACGTAGTCCAGGCCGTCGTTGTTGAGCACCGCCGGCGTGGCCCGGGTGGGGTCGAGCTGCATCACCTTGTCGGCGATGAACAGGCTGTAGAAGCGGTAGGCGATCAGGTAGATCGACACCGCGGCCACCACGATCCACAGCGCATTGATGTGTTCGCCGCGGCGCAGGGCGATGGTGCCGAGACAGAACGCCGCCAGGATGGCGAGTGCGGCCCAGGCCAGCTTGGAAAACCCTTTCATGCAGAACGCTCCCCCGGAGATTGCCGCAAGGGTCGCCCCGATGGCCTGGGGGGTCAATGGCGGGGAGGGCCGAGGGGCTAGTACTTTGGTCGTAGACAGTCCTTGTGACGAACGGCGTGGCGGGGACGGACGGCGCAGCGCGCGAGCCCCTCTCCCCCCGGGAGAGGGGGGGATGAGGGTACGGGTGCGAAGCCCTCGCGAAGCCAGCCTGCGCACGAGGCTACGCCCGTACCCTCATCCGCCCCTGCGGGGCACCTTCTCCCGGTGGGAGAAGGGAGAGGCGCGCGCCCCTCTCCCCCCGGGAGAGGGGTTGGGGTGAGGGTACGGGGGCGCAGCCCTCGCGAAGCCACCCTGCGCACGAGGCTGTGCCCGTACCCTCATCCGTCCCTGCGGGGCACCTTCTCCCGGGGGGAGAAGGGAAAGGCTCGCGCCCCTCTCCCTGCGGGAGAGGGGTTGGGGTGAGGGTACGGGGGCGAAGCCCTCGCGAAGCCACCCTGCGCACGAGACTGCGCCCGTACCCTCATCCGCCCCTGCGGGGCACCTTCTCCCGGGGGAGAAGGGAACCGGTCGCCGCACCCGATGGAACGATGGGTTGCGCCGGTCGCGGTGGCCGCGGTGGCGGCGGCACCCACAGTAGGGAGCTCATCAGGAGATCGTCCGCCATGACCGCTTCCACCACCGTCGCCCCCGCGCGCATCCTGCGTGCCATTCGCGGCCACGCCGCCGCCGACGGCGATGGGGTCAAGCTGACCCGCGTCATCGGCGGCGGTGCGCTGCCCGAACTGGATCCGTTCCTGCTGCTCGACGAGTTCGGCACCGACCGGGCCGAGGACTACATCGGGGGTTTCCCCAGCCATCCGCACCGTGGCTTCGAGACCGTCACCTACATGCTCGACGGGCGCATGCGGCACAAGGACAACCATGGCAACGAGGGCCTGCTGACCCCGGGCAGCGTGCAATGGATGACCGCCGGCCGCGGCCTGGTGCATTCGGAGATGCCGGAGCAGGAGCACGGGCGCATGCGCGGCTTCCAGCTGTGGGTGAACCTGCCGGCGCGCGAGAAGATGACCGCGCCGCGCTACCAGGAATTCGCGCCCGAGCGCATCCCGGTGGCGCAGCCGGCGCCGGGGGTGACGGTCAAGGTGATCGCCGGCCAGGTCGGCGAGGTGCACGGCCCGATCGCGCAGCCGGCCACCGATCCGCTGTATCTGGACATCGCGCTGGATGCCGGCACGCGCTGGGCGAGGGCGAGGCGGCGCGCGTGCTGCCGGCGCAGACGCTGGCGGTGCTCGGCGGCGGCGACCTGCTGCAGGTGCAGGCCGGGACGCAGGGCGCGCGGCTGATCCTGGTCGCCGGACGGCCGTTGCGCGAGCCGGTCGCGCGGCATGGGCCGTTCGTGATGAACACGCGCCAGGAACTGATGCAGGCCTTCGTGGATTTCCAGGAAGGGCGCTTCTGAGCGCGCGTTCGCGCCGCATGTGGTGCGAGGGTTTGTTTCCTCGTAGCAGCGGCTTCAGCCGCGACGGCGTT
>NZ_NKUH01000144.1:0-1021 GCF_009192895.1 Xanthomonas sp. LMG 12460
GTGATCTCTCAGTAGGTTGTTCATCCGGGGCATCTCTGGAAGATGGGGGTTACCAAGCCAACCCAGCCCCAGGAGCCCCGGATGAACCTGCATAAACATGCCCGTTTGAGCCCTCGCGGTCGAGCCCTGCTGGTGGATCGCATCCTTGTTCATGGGCTGCGCGTGGAAGAAGCGGCGCATGCGGCCGGTGTGAGCGTCCGAACGGCCTACAAATGGCTCAAGCGCTTCAAGGAAGAGGGGGCGCAAGGGCTGAGCGACCGCACCTCCCGGCCTCACGACTGCCCCCATGCCACGCCTCGGGGCGTGGTGGATCAGGTCATCGCGCTGCGCCGTTCACGCCACACGTATCGGCAGATCGCCGAGCAGCTGCCTGTGGCGCCGAGCACCATCGCCCGGTTGCTGCGCCGCGCCGGCCTGCACCGGCTGGCCGAGCTGGAACCGGCGCTGCCGGACAATCGCTATGAATACGCCCAACCCGGCCAACTGCTGCATCTGGACATCAAGAAGCTGGCCCGTTTCCGCCAGCCCGGCCACCGCGTGACCGATGATCGGACGGTCACCTCCCGTGGCATTGGCTGGGAGTACGTCCACCTGGCCATCGACGATCACTCCCGCGTGGCCTTCGGCACCATCGAGCCCGATGAGCGCGGTCTCAGTGCCTGCAGGGCCCTGATGCAGGCGGTTCGCTACTACCGCAGCCTGGGCGTGCGCTTGGAGCGCGTGTTGACCGACAACGGCGCCTGTTACACATCACGCCGCTTCCGACGCCTTGTCCGACGGCTCGGCCTGCGCCATCTGCGAACCCGACCCTATACGCCACGCACCAATGGCAAGGCCGAGCGGCTGGTGCAGACCAGCCTGCGCGAATGGGCCTATGCGCGCTCCTATATCGACTCCACACAACGCGCCAACGCCTTCCCCGGCTGGCTGCATCACTACAACTGGCATCGACCACACGCCAGCCTCGGCTACAAGCCGCCCATCTCCCGAATTCCACTGAACAACGTAGTGGGTTTACACA
>NZ_NKUH01000145.1:0-5361 GCF_009192895.1 Xanthomonas sp. LMG 12460
TCCTGGATGTCGGTGAGTTCCTGGCGCAGCGACAGCGTCACCGGGCCGGCGGGCGCGGTCAGGTCGCCGACCGCGAAGTCCTTGCCCTTGAGCTGGCCGATCGGGGTCACCACCGCGGCCGTGCCGCAGGCGAACACCTCGGCGATCTCGCCCGAGGCCACGCCGTCGCGCCACTCGTCGATGCTCACCTGCCGCTCCACCACCTGCATGCCGCGGTCGCGGGCCAGTTGCAGGATGCTGTCGCGGGTGATGCCTTCCAGGATGCTGCCCGACAGCGCCGGGGTGACCAGGCTGCCGTCGCGCATCACCAGGAACACGTTCATGCCGCCCAGTTCCTCGATGTACTTGCCCTCGACCGGATCGAGGAACAGCACCTGCGAGCAGCCCTGCGCCTGCGCCTGCTGCTGCGGCAGCAGCGAGGCGGCGTAGTTGCCGCCGCACTTGGCCGCGCCGGTGCCGCCCTTGGCGGCGCGCGCGTAGTCGGTGGACAGCCAGATCGCCACTGGCGCCACGCCCTTGGCGAAATAGGCACCGGCCGGGCTGGCGATGACGTAGTAGCCGGCCTTCTGCGCGGCGCGCACGCCCAGGAAGGCCTCGTTGGCGATCATGAACGGACGGAAATACAGGCTGGTTTCCGGCGCCGACGGCACCCACGCCGCATCGACCGCGATCAGCTGCCGCAGCGATTCCACGAACAGCTCGACCGGCAGCTCCGGCAGCGCCAGGCGCTGTGCCGAGCGCTGCAGGCGCTTGCCGTTGGCCTCCGGGCGGAAGGTCCAGATCGAGCCGTCGGCATGGCGGTAGGCCTTGATGCCTTCGAAGATCTCCTGGCCGTAGTGCAGCACCGAGGCGGCCGGGTCCAGCGCCAGCGGGCCGTAGGCGCGCACTGCGGCGTCGTGCCAGCCCTGCTCGCGGCTCCATTCGATGGCGACCATGTGGTCGGTGAAATAGTTGCCGAAGCCCGGCGCGGCGAGGATCTGCGCGCGCGCCTCGGCGCTGCGCGCGGCGGTGGACGGGGTCAGGCGGAACTGCGTGGACGGCTCGGTAGCGGACACCGGGAATTCCTGTGGTAGTCGAGGGATGGCCAGGGCCGCAGCGTCGTGGCGACGGCAGCGGCGGCGCCCGATCGGGCTCCGTCGCGACGCGCGAGGCGTCGCGCGCGGGTCAGAGCATGCCGGTTTCCAGGCGCGCGGCCTCGGACATCATATGCCGGCCCCACGGCGGATCGAACACCAGCTCGACGTCGGCCTCGGCGATGGTCGGGATCATTTCCAGCTTGCTGCGCACGTCGTCGACCAGGATCTCGCCCATGCCGCAGCCGGGCGCGGTCAGCGTCATCTTGACCTCGACGGTGCGCTGACCATCCTCGCGCGCATGCATGGTCACGTCGTAGATCAGGCCCAGATCGACGATGTTGAACGGGATCTCGGGGTCGAAGCAGGTGCGCAACTGCTGCCAGATCAGGGCTTCGACCTGCTCGTCGCCGGCGTCCTCGGGCAGCTCCAGCCCCGGCGGCGGCTCCTTGCCGATGGCGTCGCCGTCCTTGCCGGCGATGCGGAACAGATTGCCCTCCACGAACACCGTGTAGCTGCCGCCCAGGGCCTGGGTGATATAGCCGTAGCTGCCGGCGGGCAGGGTCACCGCGTCGCCCTGCGGCACCATCACCGCGGCGCAATCGCGTTCGAATTGGACAGGTTCGCTGCTGCGTGAGTACATGGGGGCGATATGGGGCCAGGCCCCGCCGGTGCAAGTCGTGCAGTTTATCCGAGTGCGCGGGGCGCGCGCCGGAAGTATCCTGTACGCCTTCTCCGGGAACATCGAATGCCGCCTTCCTCCACGCCGGCCAGGCCCTCGCACTGGCTGTGGCCCCTGCTGCTCGCCATGGGCTGTTTCACCGCGCTGATCGCCTGGTTGCTGGTGGCGCTGTCGCTGGGTCGCCAGGCCGGCTGGATGGCCGTGGTGGTGGCGCTGGAGATCGCCTGGATGCTGCGTTTGGGCAACCTGCCGCGCGGCCCGCTGCGCATCGCCGTGGCGATGAGCGCCACGGTGCTGGTGATCGTCGCCGCCAACTGGGGTATCGCCGCCGCGCAGATGGGCGCGGGGCTGGGCCTGAACGTCTGGGATTCGTCGCTGAAGATGGGCGCCCACTACGCCTGGACCCTGACCCTGCTGGCCAACAGCCCGGGCGACCTGCTGTGGCTGGGCATCGGCGTGGCCACGGCGTATTTCAGCGCGCGCTGAGCACGGCCGGAGCGCGGCGGACGCCGCTGGGTGGCGATGATGGTTGCCGCCTGATCACCCCCCGATCATCCGCCTTGGCCATGAATCGCATCGTTTTTGTAGGCGCGCCCGAAGCCGCTCCTGCGCCCTGCGCTCGCTACGTCACTCCTGCCCCGCCACTCCGCCCGCAACGGCTCAATGCCCGCCGCCATCCAGCGCCTTCAGTTCGCTGACCAGGGCGCCGGCCGCCTCGGCGCCGTCGCCGTACAGCATGCGGGTGTTGTCGGCATAGAACAGCGCGTTCTCGATGCCGGCGAAGCCGGTGCCCTTGCCGCGCTTGATGACGATGACGTTCCTGGAATTGACCACGTCCAGGATCGGCATGCCGTAGATCGGGCTGGCCGGGTCGGTCTTGGCCACCGGATTGACCACGTCGTTGGCGCCGATCACCAGCGACACGTCGGTGCTGGCGAACTCGGGGTTGATGTCGTCCATGTCGGCGATCAGGTCGTAGGGCACGCCGGCCTCGGCCAGCAGCACGTTCATGTGTCCGGGCATGCGCCCGGCCACCGGGTGGATCGCGAACTTGACCTTGACCCCGCGCTCGATCAGCCGCTGCGCCAACTCCCAGATCTTGTGCTGCGCCTGCGCGACCGCCATGCCGTAACCGGGCACGATCACCACGCGCTCGGCGTAGGCCATCATCGCCGCCACGTCGCCGGCCTCGATCGGCTTCTGGCTGCCGGCGATCGCCTGCGCCTGGCCGCCGCCGCCGAAGTTGGAGAACAGCACGCCGCGGATCGGCCGGTTCATCGCCTTGGCCATCAGCCGGGTCAGCAGGATGCCGGCCGCGCCGACCATCATGCCGGCGATGATCAGCGCCTCGTTGCCGAGCACGTAGCCCTCGAAGGCCACCGCCAGGCCGGTGAAGGCGTTGTACAGCGAGATCACCACCGGCATGTCGGCGCCGCCGATCGGCAGCGTCATCAGCACGCCCAGGGCCAGCGCCAGCACGAAGAACAGCACGATCGCCAGCGGACTCAGGCTGATCGCGGCCCAGGCGCCCACGCCCAGCATCGCCACGCACACCAGCAGGTTGAACGCCTGCTGCGCGGGGAAGGTGACGCGCTTGTCCAGGCGCCCGTCGAGCTTGGCCCAGGCGATGATCGAGCCGGACAGCGACACCGCACCGATCGCCGAGCCGATCACCGCAAGCGCCAGCGTGGTCGCATCCGGCTGGCGCGCGGCCAGCGCGGCGATCGCGGCCTCGCTCCAGTGCGTGGTATCGCGGCGCATCAGGAACGAGAAGCGCAGCAGCTCCACTGCGCCGATCGCCGCCGCCGAGCCGCCGCCCATGCCGTTGTACAGCGCGACCATCTGCGGCATGTCGGTGATCGCCACCTTCTTGGCGGAGATCCACGCCGCGGCGGTGCCGAGCACGATCGCCAGCACGATCAGCGGCAGGTTGTGCAGACCCGGCAGCAGGAAGGTGGCGGCAGTCGCCAGCAGCATGCCGAAACCGGCCCAGCGGATGCCGCTGCGCGCGGTCCTGGGCGAGGCCATGCGCTGCAGGCCGAGCAGGAACAGGGTGGCGGCGACCAGATAGCTGCTCTTGATCAGGATCGGCAACAGTTCCATCAGCACGCGTGCTCCGAAAAAGGACATCTGCCCGAGTGGCAGAAGGTACGAGAGGACGCCCGGCGCGAGGCCGAGCAGTGCCAGCAGGACGGCCACGGCCAGCGCCGCGGCGGTGCGCCGATGCCGCGCATTCAATCCTTCGCCTTGGTCTTGGAGGCATCCGGCTTGCTGGACTTGAACATGTCCAGCATGCGCTCGGTCACCACATAGCCGCCGGCGGCATTGCCGGCGCCGAGCAGCACCGCGACGAAGCCGATGGCTTTCTCCAGGGTGGTGTCGGCATGCCCCAGCACCACCATCGCGCCGATCAGGACGATGCCGTGGATGAAGTTGGAACCGGACATCAGCGGGGTGTGCAGGATCACCGGCACCCGCGAGATGATCACATGCCCGGCGATGGCCGCCAGCATGAAGATGTACAAGGCCACGAACCCGTCGCTCATCGCACCATTCTCCCGGGCGCCGCGCCCGTCCGCCGCATCATAACCGCGTGCTGAACCGCTGTGCGATGCCGGCATGCGGTTGCGCAAAGGCCGCCAGGCCGGGCCGGTCAACCACGCCCGCCACCGCGCGTTAACCACGGCATCCCCCTGCTGGAAGCTAAGCTGTGCTGGTGAGCACGCCCGCCCTCGCACCGCCATCGACCGATGCCGACACCGAACAGCGCCCGCTGCCGGCGTCGCTGGACGCGTTCCTGGCCGAGATCGGGCCGCGCGCGTTCCGCTTCGCCGAAGCCGGACTGCGCCAGCGCGAGGACGCGCTGGACGCGGTGCAGGACGCGATGATCAAGCTGCTGGCCTATCGCGAGCGCCCGGCGCAGGAATGGACGCCGCTGTTCTGGAGCATCCTGCGCCGGCGCATCATCGACCTGCAGCGCCGCCGCACCTTCCGCCTGCGCTTCTGGGCGCCGACCAGCGAGCGTGACGCGGACAGCCCGCCGGACTGGGCCGACGACGGCCCCAATCCGTCCGAGCAGCACGAGCGTCGGCAGACCCATGCGCGGCTGGTGACGGCGCTGCGCGCGCTGCCCGCGCGGCAGCGCGAGGCCTTCACCCTGCGCGTCCTGGAAGAGCTGGACGTGGCCACCACCGCACGCGCGATGGGCTGCTCGGAAGGCTCGGTAAAGACCCACCTGTCGCGCGCCCGCGAGGCGCTGCAGAAACATCTGGAGGACGTCCGATGACATCCGATCGCACCCGCCCGGCGGATTTCGACACGCAGATGCGCGCCGTCCACCAGGCCGGCTTGCAGGCACTGCCCGCGCCGACCCTGGCGCGGCTGCGCGCCGCACGCCAGCAGCCAGCCCCAGCGCCGGCTTGGCGCCGCGTGCGCACGGCTGGCCTGCTGGCGTGCGGCGCGCAGCCGCGCCAGGGTCGGCGCGGGCAGTGCCTGCAAGCCGGCCTGGTGGACGGCGCGCATCTGCGTGTCGAAATCCGCCGGGCGGGTGCGATCGGATGTCATCGGACGTCCTCCAGATGTTTCTGCAGCGCCTCGCGGGCGCGG
>NZ_NKUH01000146.1:0-1067 GCF_009192895.1 Xanthomonas sp. LMG 12460
ACCTTCAGCCCGATCACCACCTTTGCCCGCGCCAAGCCGATGCAGCGTACGAACTTGCCGCCTTGTTGGGCCAAGCGCGCAAACGGGTGCTCGCCGAACACCCGATCCTTGGCAATTCGGCGGTTCCGGCGCTTTGCTGCCTCGCTCAAGGGCTTGCGCGCATGCCCTTGATGCTGGATCGCGGGGCGGTAACCACGCCTTTTCAGGTCTGCTTCCCGCGCTGCATCGGCATACCCGCTATCGGCCCATACCGTGCGGCCGGTGTTGTCCGGGTCCAGCACCTGCTCGAAGTGACGGCTGTCGTGCACGTTGGCCGCGCTCACGTCGTAGCGGCGGATGAAGCCCCAGCGACGGTCCGTGCTGGCGTGCAGCTTGTAGCCGTAGAACGCCACCCCATGCTTCCTGGTCCAACGTGCCTGCATATCCTTCTGCGCACGCTTGGCATCGCTCCAGTCCTGGCCGACGTCATCGCCCTGCTTGATCTGCGCGTTCTCTTCGCGCGTGTTGCGCTGGATCGGAGCGCTGACGATGCTGGCGTCGATGATCTGACCGCCGCGGGCAATGAACCCGGCACGTTGCAATTGCTCACCGATCGCCGCGCTGATGTCGCCCATCAGATCCTTGGTCTTGAGCCGTTCGCGCCACACCCAGATCGTCTTGGCGTCGGGCACCTTGCCGCTGTGTTCCAGTCCGAGGAATTGCTGGAAGCTGCGCCGATCCAGCACCTGGTACTCCAGCGCATCGTCGGAGAGGTTGTACAACTGCTGCAACAGCAGCAGCTTGATCATCACCTGCGTCGGCCAAGCCGGACGGCCACCGCGCTTGCCAGTACCCAAGGACAGCTTCGCGTCTACGGCGTGAGCAATCCCGGCAAAGTCGATATGCCGTGACAGCAGAGCCAGAGGATCGCCGATCTGCTGCCGCTTGGCTTCGCGTTCGTGGCCGGCAAACAGGCTGATCATCGTGGCGTCCTCGGCGTGTTCTCCAGACCAATGATGCATGAGGAGGGCTTGTTAGAGGGTCACTTGCCTCACATGACAACGCAACACAGACCGATCGTCATCCGA
>NZ_NKUH01000147.1:0-507 GCF_009192895.1 Xanthomonas sp. LMG 12460
GCGGCGGCGACGATCCGCAGGCCTTCGCCAAGAACCGCGCGATCGAGGATCGCCGCAACGAGGACCGCTTCCACTTCATCGACTGGAGCAAGCGCGCGTTCCGCAACGTGGACGTGATTCCGCCAGGCAACGGCATCATGCACCAGATTAACCTGGAGAAGATGTCGCCGGTGATCTACGTGCACGACGGCGTCGCCTTCCCCGATACCTGCGTGGGCACCGACAGCCACACCCCGCACGTGGATGCGCTGGGGGTGATTGCGATCGGCGTCGGCGGCCTGGAAGCGGAGAGCGTGATGCTCGGCCGCGCCTCGTGGATGCGCCTGCCGGACATCGTTGGCGTGGAGCTGAGCGGCCGGCCGCAGCCCGGCATCACCGCCACCGACGTGGTGCTGGCGTTGACCGAGTTCCTGCGCCAGGAGCGTGTGGTTGGCGCCTATCTGGAATTCTTCGGCGAAGGCGCCGCCGCGCTGACCATCGGCGACCGCGCCACCATCTCCAACATGT
>NZ_NKUH01000148.1:0-8872 GCF_009192895.1 Xanthomonas sp. LMG 12460
TGCATGACAGTTGACTCCTGCAAACGCGGGCAGCCAAGCCCTGTCCCTGCCACACACCTTGCAGCGCGCAGCGGCGCAAGCAGGTTCGCGGCAAGCGGCGACGCACATGCGCCCGCAAGCCCCCCTCACCCCGAATTGATGTGCTCCTTGCAGTACAGCCGCCGATACGCACTGGGGGTCATGCCCAGGCGCTGGCGGAACACGCGGCGGAAGTAGCCGCTGTCGCTGAAGCCGGCGCGCTGCGCCACGTCGTCCACCGCGCAGGTGTTGACCAGCAGCAGCTTCTCGGCAAAGGCGATGCGCTGGCGGTGGATCGCCTCGGTCAGCGTGGTGCCGAAGCTGCGCCGGTAGATGCGGCCCAGATAATCCGGATTGCAGTGCAGTTGCGCGGCCAGCGACGAGGCGGTGAGCGCGGTGTGGAACTGCGTGCCGATCAGTTGCTTGGCACGGTACGCCAGCGCCACCCCGGCGCGTTCGGAATCGTGCGGATCCGGCCAGGCGCCGGCCACGCATTGCAGCATCGACAGCACGATCGGCTCCAGCATCGGCAGCGTGCGCCGTTCCTCCTGCTCGGCCAGGAACCAGCGAAACAGGCCGACGAAGCGATCCGGATCGCGGATCGCAGTGCGCTGCGGCATCGACAGCGCCACCGCGTTGTCCGCCTGCGCCGCGCCCGGTTCCAGTTCGAAATGCACCCAATAGAACCGCAGGTCGTCCGGGAACTGGCCCAGGCCGGCGTGCGCGCGGCCGGGCCACAGCAACAGTGTCTCGCCGGGGCCGACGTGGAAGTCGTTGTCCTGTTCGCGAATCGAGAGGATGCCGCGCTCGACGAAGATCAGCTCGTAGGACTGGATCACCCGCGCCGGATGCGCACCCACGCCGCGGGAAATGAACAGTCCTCCGTTCTGGACCCGGATCGGATAGGCGACGGCGAATTCGAGCATGTCGGAAACGTCTCCCCTTGCCTGCGCGACGCTGCACTGCAGCATTCGAATGAACGATGCCGCGCAAGGACGCCGCGGCCGCCGTGGTCGGAATCGTACCGGTTTTATACCGCACAGACTCTTGTCGCGGGTGCGCCGCCATGCCACTTTGCGCTGGCGCCGGACCGGGCGCGCCAGGAGCCGTTACGTTGACCGCGACCGCCATCGGCCACGCCACCGCAGACGCCGCACCGGCCGCGACCACGCCGCGTCTGTCGCGCCTGGAGAAGTTCGGCTACGGCCTCGGCGATGCCGGCGGCACGGTGGTCACCTGCCTGATCGCCAACTTCCTCACCTTCTTCTACACCGACGTGTTCGGCCTGACCCCGGCGCTGGTCGGCACCCTGTTCACCGTGCTGCGCGTGGCCGACGCGGTGTCCGATCCGGTGATGGGCCTGATCGCCGACCGTACCCGCAGCCGCTGGGGCCGGTTCCGCGCCTGGCAACTGTGGGTCGCCGTGCCGATCGGCATCGCCTGCGTGCTGACCTTCAGCGCGCCGCAGCTGAGCGCCGGCGCCAAGATCGCCTACGCCTTCGCCAGCTACTTCCTGCTGTCGCTGTGCTACACCGCGATCAACGTGCCCTACTGCGCGCTGATCAACAGCATGACCGGCGACCACCGCGACGTGGTCTCGGCGCAATCCTGGCGCTTCGTGCTGTGCGGCATCGCCGGCTTCCTGGTGTCGGTCGGGCTGCCGTGGCTGGTGCGGGAACTGGGCAATGGCGACGCCGCGCGCGGCTACCAGCTCGGCGTGGGCGTGCTGGCGGTGCTGGCGGTGGCGATGTTCCTGTGCTGCTTCTTCGCCGTGCGCGAACGCGTGCCGGTCAGCCTGCTCGGCGGCGCCGGCATCGGCGCACATCTGCGTGGCCTGCTGCAGAACGACCAGTTGCGGCTGGTGCTGCTGATGTCGTTCCTGCTGATCAACGTCTACAACATCCGCGGCGGCGCCTATCTGTACTTCATCACCTACGTGCTCGGCGGCAGCAGCGACTACGCCTCGCTGTTCTTCGCGATGGTGGCGCTGGCCACGGTACTCGGCGCGATCGTGGTCAACGCGCTGTGCCGCCGCTTCGATCCGCTGGCGCTGTACCTGCACACCAACCTGGCGCTGGCCGCGTTCGGCGTGGCGCAATGGTGGCTGCCGACCGGACCGGCGCAGCAGACGCTGTGGCTGGGGGTGATCTTCGTGCACTGCCTGGTGCTGGGCTTCGCGCTGCCGCTGCACTTCTCGCTGATGGCCTTCGCCGACGACTACGGCGCCTGGAAGAACCGGGTGCGTTCCTCGGGCATCAACTTCGCCTTCAACCTGTTCTGCATCAAGCTGGCCTGGGCCTCGAGCGCGGTGGTGATCAGCGCGCTGTTCGTCTACGCCGGCTACCGCGCCGGCGCCGCGCAGCAGAGCCCCGCCTCGCTGCAGGCCATCACCCTGCTGGAAACGCTGATCCCCGCCGGCCTGCACCTGCTGTTGGCCGCGGTGATCCTGCGCTGCCGGCTGCGCCGGCCGCTGCTGGCGAATATCGCCGCCGATCTGGCCGCACGCCCGGTGCACTGACCTTCCCCACTCTCCAGGATCTCCGCTCCATGCCGCATTCGCCCGTGCCGTCCCCGGAACTGCCGCTCGCCCACCTGCGCATCGCCGATCCGTTCTGGCAGCGCTACCAGCGCCTGGTGCAGGAGGTGGTGCTGCCCTACCAGTGGGACGCGCTCAACGACAACGTCGCCGATGCCGAACCCAGCCATGCCATCGAGAACTTCCGCATCGCGGCCGGCCGCAGCGACGGCGCGTTCTACGGCATGGTTTTCCAGGACAGCGACGTGGCCAAATGGCTGGAAGCGGTGGCCTACCTGCTCGCACAGCATCCCGATCCGGCGCTGGAGCGCGATGCCGACGCCACCATCGAGCTGATCGGGGCCGCGCAGCAGGCCGACGGCTACCTCAACACCTACTTCACGGTGAAGGCGCCGCAGGAACGCTGGACCAACCTGGCCGAGTGCCACGAGCTGTACTGCGCCGGGCACATGATCGAGGCCGGCGTGGCCTACTTCCAGGCCACCGGCAAACGCACCCTGCTCGACATCGTGTGCCGGCTCGCCGACCACATCGACGCCACCTTCGGCCCCGGCCCCACGCAGTTGCACGGCTACCCCGGGCATCCGGAGATCGAACTGGCGCTGATGCGCCTGTACGAGGCCACCGGCGAGGCGCGCTACCTGGCATTGGCGCGCTACTTCGTCGAACAACGCGGCACCACGCCGCACTACTACGACGAGGAGTACGCCAAGCGCGGCCAGACCTTCTTCTGGGGCGGGCACGGCCCGGCCTGGATGATCCAGGACAAGGCCTACAGCCAGGCGCATCTGCCGGTGGCGCTGCAGGACACCGCGGTCGGCCATGCCGTGCGCTTCGTGTACCTGTACGCCGGCGTGGCGCACCTGGCCCGGCACAGCGGCGACGCCACCCTGCGCGCGGCCTGCGAGCGGCTGTGGGACAACGCCACCCAGCGACAGATGTACCTGACCGGCGCGATCGGTGCGCAGAGCTACGGCGAAGCCTTCAGCGTCGACTACGACCTGCCCAACGACACCGCCTACAACGAGAGCTGCGCCTCGATCGGGCTGATGATGTTCGCCAACCGCATGCTGCAGCTGGCGCCGGATGGCCGCTACGCCGACGTGATGGAGCGGGCGCTGTACAACACCGTGCTGGGCGGCATGGCCCTGGACGGGCGCCACTTCTTCTACGTCAACCCGCTGGAAGTGCACCCGCCCACGGTGCACGGCAACCACACTTTCGATCATGTGAAGCCCGTGCGCCAGCGCTGGTTCGGCTGCGCCTGCTGCCCGCCCAACATCGCCCGCGTGCTGACCTCGCTCGGCCACTACCTCTACACCCGCCGCGACGACACGCTGTACGTGAACCTCTACGTCGGCAGCGATGCGCGGTTCGAGGTCGGCGGGCAGACCCTGACCCTGCGCCAGCGCGGCGAATATCCGTGGCAGGACGCGATCGCCTTCGAGGTGGAGAGCAGCGCCCCGGTGGAGGCGGCGCTGGCGCTGCGCCTGCCCGACTGGTGCCAGGCGCCGCAGTTGCTGCTCAACGGCGAGCCGGTGGCGATCGACGCGCACCGCCAGCACGGCTACTGCGTGCTGCGCCGGCGCTGGCAGTCCGGCGACACCTTGCAGCTGCGCCTGCCGATGCCGCCGATGCGGGTCAGCGGGCACCCGCGCGTGCGCCACTTGGCCGGCAAGGTCGCGGTGCAACGCGGGCCGCTGGTGTACTGCCTGGAGCAGGCCGACAACGGCGCCGACCTGCATCAGCTGCGCCTGCCGGCCAACGCCACGCTACAGGCCGTACCCGGCACCGGCGCGCTCGCCGGCCAGGTGCTGCTGCAAGCCACCGGCGAACGCCTGCACGGCGACGTCGACGCCGCGGCCGCACCGCTGTACCGCTACGATGCGCCGCTGCCGACGCGGCAGCCGCAGCCCCTGACCTTCGTGCCCTACTTCGCCTGGGCCAATCGCGGCGAAGGCGAAATGCGGGTGTGGGTGGACGCCAGCGACGGCTGAAGGCAACGCTACGGAACGTCTGCTGCAGGAGCGGCTTCAGCCGCGACCGGCGTTACCGGGAACGCCGGTCGCGGCTGATCCCGCAGAAGGGGACAAGCGCCGTTCCTGCCGGACAAGCTGCATTCGGATGAATCCTTGCGGAAACAGGTCACCACAGCGATGCCTGCCATGCGGCGCCTCACCGGCCGCATCGCACGCGCCGCACGGCCAGCGCACGCTCTAAGCTAGGGCCATGGATGCCCTGGCCCTCGCCACCCCGCCGTTCGCCCGGCTCGCTCTCGGCGCGCATCGCATCGCCGTGCCGGACGCCTGGCTGCTGCCGTTCGAGGTCGATGCCTTCGACAGCGACGATTTCCAGCGCCACCGCGTGCAGCAGCCGCCGTCGATCGCGCGCAGCGTGCGCAAGCGCCAGGCCGAGTACCTGGCCGGACGGCGCGCGGCGCTCGCCGCGCTGCGGGCGGCCGGCAGCACGGCCACCGACCTTCCGATCGGCCCCGACCGCGCGCCGCTCTGGCCAGAGGGTTTCCTCGGCAGCCTCTCGCATACCGACGGCGTGGCGGTCGCCATCGCCATGCCGACGTCCGCCGCAGCCAACGGCATCGGCCTGGATATCGAACGTGTGGTGGCGGCGGACCAGCTCGAGGCGATCCGCAGCGTGGCCCTGGACGCCAGCGACTGTGACGCATTGGCTGCGCTCGCCCGCGTCCGCGGCTGGCCGTATGCGCTGACCCTGGGCTTCTCGGCGAAAGAGAGTTTCTACAAGGCCACCGCGGCGACCGTCGGCCGCTTCTTCGATTTCGACGCCTTGCGCATCGAAGGCTGCGACCCGGCCAGCGGCAGCGTAGAGACGCGGATCGCCACGCCGCTGGCGCCGGCCTTGCCGGCCGGACAAGCGCACCGTCTGCGCTGGGTGGACGTGCAGCCCGGGCTGCTGCTCACCAGTTGCGTCTGGTAAGGGTAGTCCGGGGTTACGCCGTTGCCGCGCAGCTGCGGCAACGCGCGCTGCATGCAACACGCGGCGCGGCGTCGACACCGCGCTTCCGCTTGGCAGGCCGCGAGAACGCGGCGCCTGCCGAGGCATCACACACTCACAACGCGGCCAGGATCTGCTCGCGCCGGCGCGTGTACTCCGCCGCATCGATCAGCCCCTGCGCCTTCAGCTGCTCCAGCGCGCGCAGGCGCTGCTCGACCGAGTCGACGGGAGGCAACGGCGGCGCCGCCGCGGCCGGCCGGCGCCGCTGGGCGCGGATCGCCAGCCACACCACCATGCCGACCAGCAGCGGCAAGGCGAGCAAGACCAGCAGGATGAGCCAATGCCAGATACTGAATCCACCCATCGCGTTCTCCTGCCGGCCGCGTGCCGATCCTGGTGCTTACTTCGCCTTGCCCTGATTGGCCACCGCTTCGGCGGCCTTCTTGGCCGCTTCCGGGTCGCCCAGGTAGCGGTAGGACTGCACCTGCAGGCTGTCGTCCAGTTCGAACAGCAGCGGGATGCCGGTGGGAATGTTGAGTTCGAGGATTTCTTCGCGCGAGACGTCGTTCAAGTACTTGTACAGCGCGCGCAGCGAGTTGCCATGGGCGGTGACCAGCACGGTCTGCCCGGCCTTGAGCTGCGGCGCGATGGCGTCGTGCCAGTACGGCAGCACGCGCTCGAGCGTGGTCGCCAGCGATTCGGTGGCCGGCAGCGCGTTGCGGTCCAGGGTGGCATAGCGGCGGTCGTGCAGCGGATGGCCCGGGTCCTCGGCGTCCATCGGCGGCGGCGGGATGTCGTAGGAGCGGCGCCAGATCTTGACCTGGTCCTCGCCGTGCTTGGCCGCGGTCTCGGCCTTGTCCAGGCCCTGCAGGCCGCCGTAGTGGCGCTCGTTGAGACGCCAGCTCTTGTGCACCGGCAGCCAGTCCTGGTCGAGCTCCTTCAGCGCGCCCTGCAAGGTGTGGATGGCGCGCTTGAGCACCGAGGTATGGGCGACGTCGAACTGCAGCCCCTCCTCGCGCATCAGCCGGCCGGCGGCCACGGCTTCCTGGCGGCCCTGCTCGGTCAGGTCGACATCGACCCAGCCGGTGAAGCGGTTATCCAGGTTCCACTGGCTCTGGCCATGGCGCAACAGTACGAGTTTGCGGGTCACTGCGACGGTCTCCGTTGGGGGATGCGTGGGTGGTGCGGCCCTGGATTGTAGCTCTTGGCTGGGAATGGGGAATCGGGAATGGGGAATCGTTGAAGCGGTTCCCGCGCGGCTCTGACCAGCAGGCGGCGCTTGGCTGTCCGGCTTGCTGGAGAACAAAGCCGTTGCGATTCCCCATTCCCCATTCCCGATTCCCAGCCCCTCCACACCCCAGCCACGAACGCGGCGCGATCATCGGCGCATGGACACTTCTTCGCACTCCGTATTCGGCGACTGGGACGGCAGCATCGTGCAGGCGCGCGCGCTGCAGGCGACGCTGGCGCGCCAGGTCAGCCTGCAGGACGAGGTGCCCGACCCGCCGCGCTGGCTGGCCGGCTTCGACGTCGGTTTCGAGGACGACGGCCAGGTCACCCGCGCCGCCGCGGTACTGCTCGACGCGCAGACCCTGCAGCCGCACCAGGCCGAGATCGCCCGCGTGCCCACCTCGATGGCCTACGTGCCCGGTCTGCTGAGTTTCCGCGAACTGCCGGCGCTGCTGGCCGCGCTGGACCTGCTGCGGCAGCGGCCGGACCTGGTGTTCGTCGACGGCCAGGGCATCGCCCATCCGCGCCGGCTCGGCATCGCCGCGCACTTCGGCGTGGTCACCGGGCTGCCCAGCATCGGCGTGGCCAAGACCTTGCTGGCCGGCCGCTTCGAGGAGCCCGGCGCGCAGGCCGGCGACCACAGCCCCATCGTGCATCGCGGCGAGGTGGTGGGCTGGGCGCTGCGCAGCAAGCTGCGCTGCAAGCCGCTGATCGTCTCGCCCGGCCATCGTGTGGCGGTGGACAGCGCGCTGCAGTGGACCCAGCGCTACCTGCGCGGCTATCGTCTGCCGGAACCGACCCGGCTGGCCGATCGGCTGGCCTCGCGCCGCGGCGAGGTGGCCATCGCCCAGCCGGGCTTGCTGTAGCCTCGGCATCCGCTGGCGCGACTGCGAAAGCGCACTCGCCGCATCCGCACTGTCGTGTCGCGTCCGAAGCGGACGCGTTGGATTGAAACCACATGGCGTTGTCGCCACCGGCGTCGTCGATCGGTCGCCCAAGTCCGGGGGCGTGGATCCACGCAGTCGCCTGTCGCCTGCATGGTGTCGCGATGCACATGTGCGAACGCGCATACCTGAGCAAGAGAGGCGCATACCAAGCGCCGCGGCACGCGGAACATTGCGTCTTGCGCCGCCGGCGTCCGTGCCACGCGTCCGCATGCGAAGCTTGCGCTCCGTTCCTGCCACCACGAGCGCCGGCATGCCCACCCTGATCGCCCCCCGCGTCCACGATATCGGCGGCTTCGAAGTGCGCCGCGCCGTCCCCAGCATGCAGGCGCGCAGCGTCGGCCCCTTCGTCTTCATCGACCACATGGGCCCGGCGGTGTTCGAGCCGGGCCACGGCGTGGACGTGCGCCCGCATCCGCACATCGGCCTGGCCACGGTCACCTTCCTGTGGTCCGGCGAGATCGGCCACCGCGATTCGCTCGGCTCCGACCAGGTGATCCGCGCCGGCGACGTCAACTGGATGACCGCCGGCCGCGGCATCTCCCACTCCGAACGGACGCCGACCACGCTGCGCGAGCATGCACATCCGCTGCACGGCATGCAGACCTGGGTGGCGCTGCCGAAATCGGCGGAAGAGACCGCACCGGCGTTCTACCACCATGCCGCGGCCAGCCTGCCGCAGCAGCGCCGCGACGGCGCGTGGCTGCGGGTGATCGCCGGCCGCGCCTACGGCGAGGAATCGCCGGTCACGGTGTTCGCCGACACCCTCAACGTGGCCCTGGACCTGGAGGCGGACGCCGAAATCGACCTGGACGCGCGGCACGTCGAGCGCTCGCTGTACATCCTGGAAGGCGAGGCGCAACTGGACGGGGTGGACATTCCGGCGCGGCACCTGGTCCTGCCCGAGCCCGGCGCGCGCGGGCGGTTGCGCGCAAAGACCCCGCTGAAGGCCATGCTGATGGGCGGGGAACCGCTGGATGGCCCGCGCCACCTCTGGTGGAACTTCGTCTCCAGTTCGGTGGAACGCATCGAGCAGGCCAAGCAGGACTGGCGCGAGGGCCGCTTCGGGACGATCCCCGGCGACGACCAGGAATTCATTCCGTTGCCCGAACCCGGCCGCTGAGCCGGCGGCAGGCCTGCATCGGGCCACCGCCCCGCACACGCGAAGCGCCAC
>NZ_NKUH01000149.1:0-7112 GCF_009192895.1 Xanthomonas sp. LMG 12460
ATGCCGCGTTGGGTCTGGCAGGCGCGCTGCCGGCGTTGCGTGGCGCAGCGCCTGACTGGCCGTCAGGTCAAGCTGCGCGGCGCCGGCTGCGCGCCTGCCAGACCCAACCCGAAGGGCCGCGGTTGCGCACGCCCGTGGCCGCGTCATCGCTCGGGCGTGGACGGACGTCCACTTCCTCGCTCTTCCTTGCCACAGGCACGCGCAATCACGGCGCGGCATGCTCGGGGATTGGTGACACGCCCTAGCGGCCGCCGCAAAGTGGGTTCCGGGGGTCGGGAGTTGCGCGCGATTGCTGCCCTAAAAGTGATAAACCGGTCGTAAATGGCCGCCGCGCTTGGGGAATCGAATTTATCCACATCTGCTGTGGATAAAGCTGTGCATGACGGGCATGCTCCACGCCGTGAAGACGGACTCACAAGCCTCTGCCACGAGTTGGACAAAAAAGCGCCAATCGCATTTATTCTTTTCGAAACAACAACTTGGCCGTGAAACACAGATGCAACATGGTTTCGCGGGGGCTTGACAAGACCTGTCGCAGGCCAATTTCCGGCGCTGTGCACAACCGGCCGTCGCGACGGCCGCGGGTGAGCCGATCGGGACGCCGCTGTCAAGCGCGCGGTGTGGCGGCTGCCTCGCTATCATCGCGCCGATGATGGAGTCCCGATGACCGCCACGTCCCCTTCCGACGGCGTGGCCGCACCGCCCGCCCTGGCCGCGTTCCTGCGCGGCATCGAACGCCGCGCCGCGGTCCTGGCCGACCTGCAGAGCGGCCGGCCCGAACGCGGCATGCCGGCCCTGGCGGCGGCGATGCGGGCCTTCCGCAGCCACGCCGCGGCGCTGCCGATGGCCGACTGGCCGCTGCGGTTCTGGAAGCTGCTCGCTGCGGTGCCCACCCTGCGCCAGGCCGATGCCGCCGACGGTGCCTGGCCGGCGCCGCTGGCGCATCTGCGCAGCCTGCAGCCGGCCGACCGCCTGGCGCTGTTGTTGCGCATCGTCGCCGGACTGGACGAGCCGCTGGCTGCGCAGGTGCTGCAGCTGACCACCGAGGACTACCAGCAGGCGCTGGCGCGGGCCTGTCCGCGCGACGCCGGCGGGCGTCCGGATGCGGCCGGCTGGCGCGCGCTGGCCGACGCGGCGCAACAGTGTCTGCGCGACCTGCCGCCGGCGCGGCTGCAGGCCCTGGCGCAACTGCGCGATGCGGCGATCGCCGGCAGCACGGCCTCGCCTGCGCCGGCCAAGGCGCCGGCCTCTGCCGCGGCCGCGGCGCGTCCACGCCGCCGCGCCGCGCGCTCGGCCCTGCGCACGCGCCTGGCCGGGGCGGTGATCGCGGTGGTGGTCCTGGCCCTGGTCGGGACGCTGTTCTGGGACCGCCTGCCCTGGCATCGGTCCCGTGCCGCGACCGCGGCCGGTGGCAGCGACGCGAGCCTGGCGCTGGGCGATACCGGCCCGGTGCAGGTGGAAGTGCTGCCGCCGGAGTCGGACACCGCCAGCGCGCCGCCGCTGCCGGCCGACCCGCCGGCGCCGCTGCCGGAGCCGGCGATCTACGACCTGGATTTCTATGCGTGGTACGCGGCCGGCGCGCCGCCGCCGCGGATCGAGCGCAGTGCTCCCAGCGCGGCCGACTTGGCGGAGGCCGCCGAAGCCCCGCCGGCTGCCACCGTTGCCCCGGCCGTCGCGCCCGCGGCGACCACGCCACCGGCGCTGACCCCGGCGCAACTGCGCGCGCGCCAGGCCGCCTGGGATGCGCTGCCGGCGGCGGCGCAGGCGCGGCTGCGTCAGGTCGCCACGGCCTTCGCCGGCCTGCCGATCGAGCAGCAGCACAGCCTGCATGCGCAGTTCGCCGAGATGGACGCCCTGGAGCGCCACGGCTGGTTGCTCGGCCCGGAACTGGGCGCCGAGTTCTGGGCGCTGCAGCCGCTGCTGGGCTACGTGCCGGAGGCGCAGCGGCAGGCACTGCTGGGCCTGGTGCGCGGCCTGCCGGCGGACCAGCGCGAGCATCTGGCGCTGCTGTCGCAACGTACCCCGCCGCAGGACCGTGCCGCCTTGCGCCGCGACCTGCTGGCGCAGGGCGCCGACAGCCGTGGTGCCTGGCTGAAGCAGCGCGCCGCACGTTGAGTCGCTTCGGGCGCTCTGGCTTTCCGGGTCCCCGGTCCCGGGCCCCGGGTCCCGGCTTTCCTGCAGTCATCCGCCGCAGCGGGTAGAATGCCCGGCCTCCGCCACCCGGTGCCGGCGCTGTCTGCGCGGCCGCAGTCGGCGGGATCGCCAGAGTCTTGCAATGTTTTCGTCTTCCACCCCGGCCTCGGTCCGGGGCCGCGAACTGCGCACCACCGCGCAGCTCGCCCTGCCGCTGGTCCTGGGGCACGTCTCCACCGGCCTGATCAGCTTCGTCGACAACGTGATCGCCGGCCACCACGGCACCCGCACGTTGGCCTCGGTGACGGTCGGCACCGCGCTGCTGTGGCTGCCGATGATGATCCCGATCGGCACCCTGATCGCCCTGACCGCCTCGGTGTCGCAGCTCGACGGCGCCAAGCGCCATGCGCAGATCGGGCCGCTGTTCCGCCAGGCGCTGTGGCTGTCGCTGGGCCTGGGCCTGCTGATGTTCGCGTTCCTGAGCGTGATGCCGATGGCGCTGCCGCAACTGGGCATCGCCCCGGAGATCGTGCCCGGCGCGCGCGACTTCCTGCTTGCGATCCGTTGGGGCGTGCCGGCGCTGGTGCTGTACTTCTGCATGCGCTACCTCAGCGAAGGCATGCACTGGACCCTGCCGACCATGCTGCTCGGCTTCGGCGGCCTGCTGCTGCTGGCGCCGCTCGGCTATGCGCTGACCTTCGGCCTGTGGGGTCTGCGCGAGCACGGCGCCGGCGGCCTGGGCATGGCCTCGGCGATCATGATGTGGGCGCAGGCGCTGTGCTTCGCCATCTACCTGGCGCGGTCCAGGCGCTTTGCGCCGTTGCGCCTGTTCGCGCGGTTCGAGGCGCCGGACCTGCGCGCGATCGTCGGGCTGCTCAAGACCGGGTTGCCGATCGGCGTGACCATCCTGATGGAAGGCGGCCTGTTCATCGTCACCGCGCTGCTGATCGCGCGGCTCGGCGAGGTGCCGGCGGCGGCGCACCAGATCGCGATCAACGTGGCGCAGCTGTGCTTCATGGTGCCGATGGGCGTGGCCGAGGCGACCACGGTGCGGGTCGGCCGCGCCGCCGGTGCCGGCGACGCGGTAGGCGTGCGCGGCGCGGCCTGGGCCGGCTATGCGATCGTGCTCGGCACCCAGGCGCTGTCGGCGCTGGTGCTGCTGGTCGGCCACGACGCCATCGTCGGCGTCTACACCAGCGACCTGGCGGTGGCGGCGCTGGCCTCCACGCTGCTGCTGTACGCGGCCACCTTCCAGTTCCCCGACGGCGTGCAGGTGCTGTCGGCCGGCGCGCTGCGCGGCCTCAAGGACACCCGCGTACCGATGTTGCTGGCCCTGTGCTCCTACTGGGGCCTGGGCATGCCGCTGGGCGCCGGCCTCGGCCTGTGGCTGGGCTGGGGACCGCAGGGCATGTGGATCGGCCTGATCCTGGGTCTGACCGCGGCCGCGGTGATGATGGGTGCGCGCTTCCGCTGGAGCAGCGCGCGGCTGCTGGCGGCGCCGGCGGCCCCCTGACTTCAGACGCATGTGCGGCGCCTGATGCAGCCGGTATGCTGCGCAGGCGCAAGACGCCTTCCTTTCGGAGCTTTCCATGAACCAACCCGTGCGTCGCAGCCCCGTCGCCAACTTCTTCGTCGGCCTGTGGGATGTGATGAACTTCACCCGCCGGTTGATCTTCAACCTGGTGTTCTTCGGTTTCCTGTTGCTGATCCTGCTGGCGATGGTGTTCGCCATGGCGCGCGGCGACGGCGGCAAGGCGCTGCGCGACCGCACCACGCTGCTGATCGCGCCGGAAGGCAAGCTGGTCGAGCAGTTCAGCGCCGACCCGGTCAGCCGCGCGCTGGCCAAGGCGATGAACGACAAGGGCGCGCAGGAGATCCAGTTGCGCGACCTGGTGCGCGCCATCGAGGCGGCCAAGACCGACCCGAAGATCGAGCGCGTGGCGCTGCGCCTGGACAAGCTGCAGCCCAGCGGCTTCGCCTCGATGCGCGAGGTGGAGAAGGCGCTGCAGGACCTGCGCAGCTCCGGCAAGCAGATCGTCGCCTACAGCGACAACCTGAATCAGTGGCAGTACCTGCTGGCCGCGCAGGCCAACGAGGTCTACCTGGACCCGATGGGCTCGATGACCCTGGAAGGCCTCGGCCGCTACCGCCAGTACTTCCGCGAGGGCCTGCAGGACAAGCTCGGCGTGGACGTGCACCTGTTCAAGGTCGGCGAATACAAGTCCGCCGCCGAGCCGTACGTGCTCGACGCGGCCTCGGCGGCGTCCAAGGAAGCCGACCTGTTCTGGATGAACGATGTGTGGCAGCGCTACGTGGCCGACATCGCCAAGGCGCGCAAGCTGGCGCCTGAGCAGATCAACGCCGGCATCGACACCATGCCCGAGGGCGTGGCCGCCGCCGGCGGCGACCTGGCCAAGTTCGCCCTGCAGCAGAAGCTGGTGGACGGCCTGAAGACCCGCGAGGACGTCGAACAGTTGCTGGCCAAGCGTGGCGTCGCCGACGACGATGCCGACACCGGCTACCGCAACGTCGACCTGGACGGCTACCTGCAGCAGCTGGACCTGCGCCGTTCGCCGGTGGACTCGCGTCCGCAGGTGGCGGTGGTGGTCGCCGCGGGCGAGATCAGCGGCGGCGAACAGCCGGCCGGTCGCATCGGCGGCGAGTCGACCGCGGCGCTGCTGCGCCAGGCGCGCGACGACGACGCGGTCAAGGCGGTGGTGCTGCGCGTGGATTCGCCGGGCGGCGAAGTGTTCGCCTCCGAGCAGATCCGCCGCGAGGTGGTGGCGCTGAAGGCTGCCGGCAAGCCGGTGGTGGTGTCGATGGGCGACCTGGCCGCGTCCGGCGGCTACTGGATCAGCATGAACGCCGATCGCATCTACGCCGACCCGTCGACGATCACCGGCTCGATCGGCATCTTCGGCATGATCCCCAACATCACCCGCACCCTGGACAAGATCGGCGTGCACACCGACGGCGTGGGCACCACCCGCTTCGCCGGCGCCTTCGACATGACCCGGCCGATGGATCCGGCGGTGGGCCAACTGATCCAGTCGGTGATCAACAAAGGTTATGCCGACTTCACCGGCAAGGTCGCGCAGGCGCGCGGCAAGTCGGTCGAGGCCATCGACCAGGTCGCGCGCGGCCGCGTGTGGAGCGGTGCGCAGGCCAAGGAGCGCGGGCTGGTGGACGCGTTCGGCGGCTTCAAGGACGCGGTGGCCGATGCCGCGGCGCGCGCCAAGCTGGGCGGCCCGGACAAGTACCGGGTGCGCTACGTCGAGAAGCCGGCCACGCCGTTCGCGCAGTTCGTCAGCGGGTTCGCCGGCAGCCGCCTGGGCGTGTGGATGCTGAGCGACTCGGCGCTGGGCCACGCCCTGCTGGCGCGCAGCCTGCCGGAACTGGACACCCAGCTGCGCTTCGTCAAGGACGCGGCCGACACCCGTCCGGGCGCGCCGGTGAAGGCGCTGGCCTACTGCTTCTGCGGTCTGTAAGCCGGCCCTGCGCCGGCAGCGGCGCGCTCTTGCGAGCGCGTCGCCTGCTTCCTGCAACGCCGGCCCCCGTGGCCGGCGTTGTTCATTGCGCGGTCGCGGCGTCGAGCGCGGCGTGCTGCGCGGCCGCGGCGTGGTCGAGCGTGGCCTGGGTCTGCCTGGCGCGGTCCAGCGGCTGTGCGATGGCGCTGCGCAATGCGCTGGCCTTCGGCGGTGGCGGCGCATCGGGCGGCTGCGGCGGCTCCGGCTTGCATGCGGCCAGCAGTGCGAGCAGCGGCAATGCCAACGTCATCCTGCGCAGTGGTGCGGACATGGCGACGACCTCCTCGAGGGTGGAGGTATCATCCTACGCCTCCCATGTGAGCAGACAGGCACGCGCATGCAGCACCGTTGGCGGCTGGACGGACAGACCGCGCTGATCACCGGCGCCAGCGCCGGCATCGGCCTGGCGATCGCGCGCGAACTGCTCGGGTTCGGCGCCGACCTGCTGTTGGTGGCGCGCGACCTCGATGCGCTGGAAGCGGCGCGCGACGAGTTGCGCGAGGCCTTTCCCGAGCGCGAGATCCTGGCGCTGGCCGCCGACGTCGCCGACGACGAGGACCGCCGCGAGATCCTGGACTGGGTCGAGGACCATGCCGATGGCCTGCACCTGCTGATCAACAACGCCGGCGGCAATGTCAGCAAGGCCGCGGTGGACTACACCGAGGACGAATGGCGCGGCATCTTCGAGACCAACCTGTTCTCCGCGTTCGAGCTGTCGCGCTACGCGCATCCGCTGCTGGCGCAGCATGCGGCCTCGGCGATCGTCAACGTCGGCAGCGTGTCGGGACTGACCCACGTGCGCAGCGGCGCGCCTTACGGCATGACCAAGGCAGCGCTGCATCAGCTTACCCGCAACCTCGCCGCCGAATGGGCCGAGGACGGCATCCGGGTCAATGCGGTGGCGCCCTGGTACATCCGCACCCGCCGCACCTCCGGCCCATTGTCGGATCCGGACTACTACGAGCAAGTGATCGAGCGCACGCCGATGCGCCGTATCGGCGAACCGGAGGAAGTGGCGGCGGCGGTCGGCTTCCTGTGCCTGCCGGCGGCCAGCTACATCACCGGCGAATGCATCGCGGTGGATGGGGGCTTTTTGCGTTATGGGTTCTAGCGGGTCAGCCCTTTGCGTGGCGGCTGCGCGCGCGCAGGGCAGCAGATGAAAGGCGCAGTGCGGTACGCCCCGGGTGATACGGCGTCGGGACTGAAGTCCCTCCCAAAAAAAACCGGGATTGGGGAATCGGGAATGGGGATTGGTAAAAAAGCTGTTCGCACGCACCGCGGTGACCTGTTCCTTTGTCTGCCGGCGGCCAGCGACATGACCGGCGAATGCATCGTGGTGGATGGTGATTTTTGGCTGAGCGCTTTGTTTAGCGCTGCCGGCTGTGGTGCACGCGATCAACTGCGCGCAGCGGAATGCCTAGGAGCGGCTGGAGCCGCTTGTGTCAAATAAGG